>JAYVPE010000311.1:0-5665 GCA_043757575.1 Pirellula sp. | reverse complement strand
TCTCAACAACCGAAGTCCGACAAACCGCAAATGGAACTCAAGGGCGGACTTGGCAGCGAAGGTCTGTTGATTCAAACTCCGCCGGCGAACTAAAGTCGCCTACCAATTGCTAGTTGTAAAAATACTAAGAGGGTTGATCTGATGGTCAGCCCTCTTTCTTTTTATGCCTCCTAGCACCTGGCAAGACAAATGAAACTTGTCCTATTCGACTTCAAAAATCATAGCTGCAAAAAGGCAATATTCGGATGAACAGGTATTTGTATCAACTGAATCGGTTTACAGGCATTGGGCTGGTTTTGATCGGATCGGCGTCGGGAATTGGTTACTCAAGTGTTTCTGTCGAGGACCATCGCCTATACACGCTAGGGAAGCGAGTGGATACAAACTATCTTTTTTGCCTGAGCACTCTCGATGGAAAAGAGCTATGGTCCGCAACCCTTGGGCGAGGCGCGAATGCTAACGATTATTTGACTGCCATTTCCAACTGGCTGGGGCGATGGTCCACGCAGTTCGGCAACAATCGATGGCGATCACGTATACGCCTTGACCGAATTAGAGCTTGTCCCGAAATAACTTCCCGATTTGCGTGAGATCATAAACCAATACGACAAGTCTCCCAGTGCCGAAGGCACGACAGCTTTCAGACGGGGACGCAAGTTCCCGGTACGGCCCAATGAAGCGCAAGAGCCCCGGAGGGGCGAAAGACGCGATTCTGTCGCCCATTTGGGGCTTGGACAGGCCAAGTACCCGTGTGAAGAAGATTGGCCTCACTTGGTAAAACGATAGAGAGTTGTTTGCAGTAGTGGCTCGGAAGCAATCTGCAATCACTTTATCCCAAAATGGCAGCATTGCCGAACTGGGAAAAAGTGATCGATCATCCATTCGGAGTTTTGGCGGATTTGGAATGGTTGCCGAATTCGCCAAAACGCTAGTTTGTAAAGAATCTGCAAGCCTACCAAAACTTGTCAAAGCCTACTGGGAAGTAGGGACTTGGGAAAAAGGTTTGCTGAATTCAGACAACCTTATTGCGTTCTGGCTAACTTCTTAAGCCACAGATCAGAGATTGGCAAGCAACCGCAGTCCAGCCCACGCACGTCCCTAGAACAACGACGCAGAATCCAATCCTTTATTGTTCGTCGATGGCGGTGAGATGTCACCTATGAGTGAACATGCTTCGGCAATAGGCATCTCGATAGTCTTCAAGGGAATAACCAGGACAACGTTTCTCAAGTTCTATAAGGATACTAGTACATTTGCCGATTGGTTTCGAGCGAATCTCTGACAAATGATCCCACTTCCCTTCCCATACCTCCTCGCTAAGCGCGTTCGACGCGTCGCGAAGTCGTGTTCTCGCTTCGTGTTTTCTTTTGGTCATGGACTTGTCTTCGCACGTTCAGGCAAACAATCAGGTAGATTCACCGACGAACGCCCCGCATCACCGAGGGCCAGTAGTAAACGCATGCAACGACCAAGATCGGACGATCGAGCCTTTGGGTGCATGCGATTGTTCGCACTTATTGTATTCGCATTTTCGATCAATTGTGTTGTGAGTTAGTTTGGGTACGAAATGTTTTCTGAACACGTCGTACGCCCCAACGCACAGCACTCACGGTCAATCCAACTAACGCCGATATACCCAAATGTATGGCCATGGTCGCGACGATTGCATTGTCATAGCCTCCAATTTTAGCTGTTGTCAAAGAGGGAAATCCATTCCGAGCTTCGATCAGGTAGTACTGCCAAAGCGGACACACAATGACAACTTGGCCTGTATTGTAACCATGATACGTGAACAGTAATCCGAGAAACCCGACTAAAGATGCAATGACGAACCAAATACGTCCGCAGTACTTCGTAGCAGATGCATTTGCGGGCAACGTGATTGTGTAGGGATTTGGCTCTTGTGTCATCGTTTTGGCAAATGCAAATAACGGCTAAAATTACCCGGTTGCGGCCACTTCGTAAGGGGTAACCAAAAAATGCACGCGAGTTGCGGATCGGGCGTTTCATCAAATCAAAGTAACCGAACCATCTGAATCGTCTGGTCGCTGGACTTCTTGGTAGCAGGTCGTTGGCGGTTTTGCATTATAATTGATCCCTGCCTTATTGAGGGCAGACATTCCGCGAAACGCAATGTCGGCCCAGCGTGCTCGATCACTGTCAGCCAGTTCATTGGGCATTTTTCGCCATTGATCGACAAGGAAGCCGATGTCCGTAGGTGCAAGCCAAAATGCGAGTCGGCCACGAGATGATTCCGTCTGCGCGTCAGTTCCACCATCATCGCGAATGCGATCCCGCGCGGACATGAGGAGCTCGTGGTAATTCGGCGCAAACGACGCGACGATCTGGCGTTCAAGCAAGCAATGCAGGTTCCATAGCGCCCGTTGCTCGGATTGGTCTTTCGTCCCAAGCAAGTCAGTGTCCGAAAATCGCGCAAGAAACTCAAAAAGCACCAGTGCTTCGTCGTCCGTCAGAGTAATGGTAACGTCAGGCATTGAGTATCGACGCAATGTTCAGTGGGGTAACGACCAAAATCACCTATGTCCGAGTTGTAATCTCTACCAAGTCAGGACGGCCGATCGAGGACTTAGGTGCATTGTTTTGTTCTGATTTCTTCATTGGTTTGTCAGCCCTTAATCGATCTTCTATTAGCCGATCAGGTGTACTGCAACACCAACTTTTTGCGACCTTTGTGTTCTCTCGTGGCAACTGAGCGCCTATGCAAAACTGGCCACGAAAGAGCGCAAAGAACGCAAAAGTAGAGGCGCGGCTGATCGTGCTTTGTATGTGATTAGTTGTCACGCTGCAACACAATGGCACGCGAAGTCTGCGTGGATACACGATAATGCAATCCACGACTTGGCCCTGGCGCATTGGGGTGCATTGCTGCTGCCTATCAAACGCGCTGCGATCGAAACGAACCTGCCGTATGCGGGAAAGTTGTCTGCGATTGGCGATGGAATTGCTCGTTACAGTTTGTGTCGCCATTTCTGGCTTCGATTGTGATTGTTGTTCTTCGCGACTGTTGTCATTGAGCACTGACAATCAGAACTTGTAATTATCCCTGTATAGGTAAGTTGTCACTGGATTCTGAGGAATGATCCCCGGTTTGTCAATCATTTATTCCTGGTTCATGCCGGTTATCGCTGATTACAGCGTTCCAGGATAATTAATTATCCCCTGTCGCAAATTAACTTGGCTTGCCACACATCCCCGGTTGGACTGCTTTGGTTGGAGTGTAAGGAATCATTCCTTGGAGTCGGAGTCCGCAAATCTACTGGACTGCGATTACCTTGGCCATCAAGTTCGATTCTCAAACCCCCCAACCGCGGACGCACACGCTGTTCCGTTTTCCTTCTGCCAAAACTATTTTTGAAAATTGCGGATGATTTCTTCTCCAATTTTTACGAATCGTCAAATTTTTTGGCAATAAGTAAGTAGGGGAGCATTGTGCTTTACCAAGGATTACAACTCCGAATGGGAGAACTGTGAAATGGCAATTGGACTGACTTTTGACGAATGCGTGGAATTGAAGCTGATGCCGCCCAAACAGGCGGATCGAGCGTCTCTGACGGCAGCCGCACATATGCGGGATGAGGCGTTCCCGATGTCGCTCCCGCAGGCTGCTTGGCATGTGCGGACGCGTGGCTACGATTGCCGACCGCAAAGCTTGGAACTGCTGGTCGAGCAGCAAGTGATTGTGCCAGGGGATGTTGATCGCTGGACTCGAGTCGAAGTCGATGCGTCTGCGACTACTTTGAAGAGCACGGCTTCTATATACCCTTCGCCGACGCGTGTCGCGTTTTTGGATGCCGCTACGTATCTTTCCTCCGAGCGTTTAAGGAGGCCGCAGAACGCGAGACTGCGAAGTACGGAATCCATGTGCGAGCCGACGACCAGCTCTTCGTCATGCATCGCGTTCCGCCTCGCGACGACAAGGATGCGATCATCACCTTCACTCTTTGCGATGATATTCGTGAGCGGCTCGAGCGCGGCGAAGGTGTGTGATGGAATCTTCAATACCAACCGAAGTCAAGCTCACGAATGATATGATCGATTACATCCGCCGATCAGCGATTCAATTCGCAGCGAAGGGACTGCCGAAGCATTTGGAGCGCGATGACATCGCTCAGCATGTCTTGCAATCCTTCGTTAATCGGCCACCCAAGTTCGACCCGAGTCGCGGTACGACGCTCAAGACATTTGTGTACGGCGTCGTAGAGCGAGTCGTGTCGAAATATGCAGTCCCTAACACAGCAACAACTCCGCGATTAGGCCAACGAACAATTCGACAAGCTCGATGAGATCGCGAAGCGGCCAGAAGCGACGTTGGCCGACCGGCAGCTCGTCGACTCTTTCATCCACCGAATCGATGTTGATCCGGAAACCAAAACAGCCACGATCTATATTTACCAGGATCTACAAGAAGTCCTAGCGTCCACACGGGTGGTTGGTGGGGAGAATAACTGGGGGCATGAAAACCGGGGACTTTCGTCCCCGGCATTGGATCTGTCGCCCCCTACCGGGGCTGATCACAAAGTGAAAGCCATATGAATTACGCCATTCCGCTAACGACGGAAGTTATTTTGAGATAACTCCTTAGGCGATCTAGGTTGCGTTCAGAAGGCTGTCGGCTGAACGTATTATGGCCGAAACCACTTCAGTCAAGTTAGCGTTCGGCTAACTCAACCAAGCGGGCAACACACCCATCGCGGGCAGTTCTACCATTTGGATCTTTTCGATCGCATTGATCGCCATCAATTGATCGAGTGCGACTTTAGGCGGAATGCCATCCAGGTTTAAAACTCCAATCGCATGGCCGCCAGGTTGTTGCGTTGCACGTCCGACCGACATTTGCCCAATGTTCACTTGATGCTGGCCAAATACCGTTCCCACCCGACCGATAATGCCAGGGACGTCGGTGTGCGTGAAGAACAACATATGACCATCCAAGTACGCTTCTAGCCGATAGTCGTCGATCGATATCAAGCGTGACATGTTGTTACCAAAGACAGTAACGCCTGCTTTCACGCGTTGACCACTGCCGCTAACCTCTGCCGTAATCGACGAGCTGAAGGCACCGAGTTCGCGATTCCTGTTCTCAGTCAGTTCGATCCCCCGCTCGCGAATCAACATCTCAGAATTGATGATGTTGACCTCATCCGCCATGGCTTTTTCCAGCAATCCGGCACAAAAAGCCGCTGTGAGAAGTTTCGTGTCCTTGTCTGCGACTTCGCCACGATAGTTGAGTTGACATGCACCGATGCTCCCGGAGTGCCATTGTGCCATTAGCAAACCTAGACGGTATGCTGCGTCGAGGTAGCCGCGGAGGGCGTCCAGTGTCTTTGGGTCCAACGATGCGACGTTGACCGCATGTCGAATTTCGCCCGTCTTGAAAAAATTGATCAGCAATTGAATGCCTTCGATCGCTACTTGTGTTTGAGCTTCTTCGGTGCTCGCTCCTAAATGAGGAGTGCAAATAACGCCTGGCATGCCAAACAGAGGGCTATTTGTACAAGGCTCTTCTTCGTAAACATCCAACGCGACGCCAGCGATAATGCCTCGCTTGAGACCTTCGACTAGTGCCGCTTCCTCATAGATTCCGCCTCGCGCACAATTGATCAATCGTACACCCTTTTTAAGAATATCCAGTTGCTTCATGCCG
>JAYVPE010000310.1:0-5667 GCA_043757575.1 Pirellula sp. | reverse complement strand
TGTTTCAAATTGCTTTCAAGTCGATGGTCCGTTGTTTGGTTCGAAACGCATATCAATGGCAAGCAGAAGGGCCAGCTAAAAGTAGCCAAGAAAAGAGGCGATCCAAGAAGGCAGAAATCCGGCCGGAATGGTCCAAATTGGAGCTGGATAGGCTCGTCGATCAAAATCCGCCGGAACCCAATAATGATCAACTTGTGCCGTTGCTCGAACAGCTCACAGAAATCCTGTTAGGGAGTTGGCTCTCGCATTCTCGAACACTGCGACTGAGCGTACTGGAGACAATCGACGGTTCGGGCACTTGGAAGCAACTCTCCCAATTTATCCAAAAGTACGGCAAGGGGATATTTACTCAGGGATTCCTAAAACTTTCCAACGTGAGGGCCATACTGCATCAAGGAGTGGGGAACTACCTTGAGCAAGCCATTAAGAATCAGGATAGTGATGAGGTTCGTCCTTTGCTCGACGCGATTGAGGGGGGCGAAATACCGATCGAGGAAGCTCAACGCTGGCTTGCGGTCGTGTTTGAAGCCATCATCGATCACTATGCTGAGTACAAGGACTATAACAGTACGACAACGCAGTCCGATCGAGGTGAAATGCTATACATGTTGCTAGATTTCCTACGGCTGCGAGTTCGATACGATCGCGTTTGCTGGAATTTGAAGCCGGTATTCTGGGCTCATGAGGTGCTGGTTCATTCGGGTTGTCAAAACTCCGCTCAGCAATGGCGTCGAGCTCTTGCCGAGCGAGTAGCCCGTGAGTCCGATCAGTATTTGGAAAAGCTCGCAAATCTACAAAAGCAATATGCGATGAAGATGCCGACTGTGGCCGACCGATTGAATGAACGTTTTGTAAAACCCATGACTATCGACCGCATGAGAGCGCTTATTCGTCCAGCAATGCGGCAGTTGCGTGCCAGTAATAATGAAGACAGCCGAGCATTTGAGTTGTTGATTCAAGAATCGCATCTGATGATGCGAGAACCGACGGGAGTTGGTCTCGATATCCCAGCTTGGCTATTGATGTTGGAAGAAGAAGTTGACCGAGTGCTTCACAACAACCGGAATTCTCCCCAGGTGCAACGTCTTGAACGCGCAGTCCCTGTAATCCCCGTAACGCATCAGCAGCTTCTCGATCAATTCAACGCGGCGATGTCTCAAAACCGAGGCCTCAAGGGGCCCGGCGAAGCGTAATCTGGTTGCTTAGTCTCAGACAACATTGCTGTTTGATTACCGCGTGGTTGTTGCTCCGAGTTGGTTTAATGCACTGCCGTTGTTTTTGATTTTCGCGAGGTTTGTTTCCAGATCATAGAATTGCTTCGAAAGCCGTCCGCGTTCTCTTTCTAAACGAGCGGTGAGCGAGTCGACTCTACTGGTCGACGTCTCAATGTTGCGTTGAATGGCTTGGCTCCGATTCACAAGTACACTGCTTTTGACACCGACCAAGCCATCCAAAACGATTTTGGCTCGAGCAGAAAAACCTGTCTTTTCCTTGGTCAAAAAGTTTTGCACATCTGTCAAGTTGCTTTCTGTCGCCTTGGATAGTTTTGATTTGTCTAGCTTGAGTTTGCCTTTGTCATCGAGGCTCACGCCGAGCTGTTCCAACGATTGTACCTTGCCGGACGCGAAGCTCCTCTGTTGCACGAATCGTGCGAGCGTTTGTTCGACGCGCAAGACTTCGGTGGCACCGAAGAGTTGGCCCGTGGATTTGGTATCAGCGTCGAATGATGTTTCTTTGTCGATTTTGTCGCGAACTTTATTGTATTGATCCACAAACAACTGCAAATTCTTTTCGATGTTGTTGTTGCTGGTTGAAACGTTGATGTCGACTGGATCCGAGGATATCCCTTTGGCCGTGAGGCTCAATCCCGTGATCGCCTGATCGAAGGTGTTGTTCGAAGACCTGACCAGAGTTCCACCCGATTCGCCCGCCGAGCCAACTGAAATAATCGCGTCGCGAGCAAGGCCAGTGGTGTTGACATTAAGGCCAACAGCGCCCCCCTCTGCGACGACTCGACCGATCTCGCCACTGGATCGTGATGTGAACAACAAACGAACTGTACTTGGGCCAGACGTCAAAAGGGACACGGTTAAAGGACCGTTGGCTTTGTTGATTTTATCGGCAACCTCCGAAAGCGTTTCCGTGCCCGAAAGTGTCAATCGAAACGTTTGAGAACCGTTGATTTCTTGACGCGATGGACTCGTTAGGCTTTTACCGGAATCTCGAATCCCAAGATCGAGGGCCGTGTTGCCATTCTGTGTATCAGCGATTGCCAGAATACTCGCCCCGTTCGAGGAGTCAGTCAGGAGGATACCGTCTCCCTCGTCGTTTAGTCGAGCTTGAACGCTGATATCGGTATCGTTGATCGCTTTGATGACATCGCCAACAGTCTTGGTGCTTGAGGAGACGTTGACAGTCTTTTGGGTTCCGGCTGAGTTCGTTATGGTAAATGAGCCTGAACGTATCCCGCGTCCCTGATTGAGATTTTTCAGTTCTGTTGCATCACTTACGTATTGTGAACCAAGTGAATTGCTATCCACTGTGTCGCGAGCTGAGTTCACTATGATATTTAGCTTCGTTGCGGTGGTATTTGCGTCATTATCAGCTACAATCAAATTGCTCGTCGTCGATCCGGTCACGTCTTGGAGAACTATTCCAGTACGCGACTTATTGAGCGAGGCAGTAACACCTGCGCTGCTGCTATTGATCTTGTCTATCACGTCGCGCAGGCTTATTGATCCGCTAAGATTGACGTTAGTTGTCGTCCCCGATCGATTGGATATCGAGATAGAGCTGGGCGTTCCGACTCCTTTGCCACCCTTTAAGCTTGAAAGGAGCGGGCCTTGCAATGTGCTTTGAACACGTGCACCCGTAATCGTTCCGGTTGAACCGCTCTCACCGGTGAAACCTAGTTGATCCGCCAGACTGCCGGTGGCAGAAAACGCACCAGAGCCAGTGGTCTTATCGATCAGTTCGAACCCGGTGCCATCCGACTTGATACGGGCTTCGATTTTCGATGGATGGGATGCATTGATACTGGAAAGCAATTGCCCGACGGATGTCGGGTTTTTGGTAGTGTTGGTATCGATAGCGATAGATGTTCCATCGCGAAGTGTTACTGAAAGCTCGTTTCCAGCTACGAATGCGATGCCGCGCGAATCACGTAGGGTACTGAGGCGGGTGCTGTTGCCAATGAACGAAATGTCTTCCCCGGTTGCTGAATTCCGTGCGACGTTAATGCCGCTCAAGCCCAGATCGGCGGCTGTGCGTCCGTCTCCAACTTCCTCTACTAGTAAATTCGAGGTAGTTTGGCCGGTAAGGTCGCTCAGGACAATGCGATCACCGCTTGTCTTGGCAGTTACCCGCAGGCCGCTCGTAGTATTGATTGCTTTTAAAATGTCTTCCGTTGTCGATGCGAATCGAAGATCGACTTCACGTGCAGTGCCTGTTCGGTCAGTGATTCTAATTTTTCCACGAGCAATACCATTTCCTCCTCTTAGATCATCAACGGAAGTACTTGTATCCACGAAGCCACCTGTCCGAACGACCAGTTCGCCAGCCTGCAGCGTGTCGCTCGAGCTTGTGAACGGATTGCTTGAAGCGGTCGAGGTTTGGGCTGTTTGGAGAGTCTGAACTGAGTAGTTTCCGGTTGTTGGCGTACCCGAGGTGGTAACTGCGAGAATATCGGACTTGCTCGATGTAGCGGTGGTGCTACTCAGATTGGCTGCTTTGCCCAACCTATCGGATTGCAACTGGACACCGATCGTCAAAGCGGTCAGTTCGTTAATGGCGACTTGCTGGGCTTGAAACGCTTTGACACGAACTTGCAATCGGTCGCGTGGCTGTGCGGAGATCGCAAGCAATTGATCTACGGTAGATTGGATATTCAGGCCTGTGGTAAGGCCAATGTTCGATTGGATTCTGCCCATAGTAACTTGTTATGACACGTTAGAGCCGTTTGGAGCTTGGCAGCGGTTGATTTAGGAGCACGACGCTTACGTTAGTGATCGGCAATAGCGGTAGCCAATCTTTTCTCGAATGGACCGCGCAAGCAAAAAGGCGTGTCAGAAACATTTCACTGGACACGCCTTTTTTCAATTTTAATTAAAGTACTATTGCGATTGTCATTCCGCTTATCGGAGAAGCGACAGCACGCTCTGCGAGCTTTGATTGGCGATTCCCAACACGCTCGTACCGGATTGAACCAAGATCTGAGCACGTGTCAAGTTGGCTGATTCCTTAGCGAAGTCAGCATCGCGGATCAAGCTTTGTGCTTCGTTCAAGTTGGCCAACGTGTCATTGAGCGAATTGGTATTGCTTTCCAAGGCCGTTCGCTGGAATGCACCGAGTCGACCTCGAAGTGTCGTGACCCTGCTAATCGCTTCGCTGATGATTTTCGAACCGCCTGTAATATCCTTCGTGAGTGATTGAGCACCTCCCGACGCTAGTTCGAAGAGCTTACCGGAAACTCCGCCTAGTTTGGCAGTGTTCAAGCTACCGATGCCTAAACGAGCTTGTTGGTTGCTTACAACATTAGGCCCGAGTTGGAACTGAGCACCGCCACCGTTGATGGTAAAATTCACTGCCGTGCTAGATCCATCGTTGACTGTCAGGCTGAAGCTAAGGCTAGAAGTATTTAGCGATAGGGTGTTTCCTTTCCCAATCGCGGTACTTCCGTTCACAGTCGCCTGAACGTCGGTCCCATTTGCACGTGTTGCGGAGAGTCCACCTGTGAACGTTCCGCCAACGCCTTCGCTAATGACTTCAACACCAACGCTGGATGCCGAGCCAAATTTTGTGCTTCTCAATTCTAGAGCGCCCGCGTTATTGGATGCTTCCACACCGGTTGAATCCGAAAGCAAATTAACGGACTGGATGATATTGGAGATCGTCGCACCCGCTTTGAATTTGAACACGTCGGAACCATCAGTTCCAGTGAGTTGGAATGCCAGGTCAGCGCTGAGGCCGCCTCCCGTAACTCCGCCAGCCAAAACTCCAGCAGCCGGAGGGGCCTCTGTCGTAGCACGGTACAATCCATCACCATTGCTGGAGGCGGCCAATGTTGCACCGTATCCGGATAATCCATCGATCGCTGTTACAATCGCACTGATTGCAGTATTTCCGGAATTTCGAACGCGGACCTCAATGTTGCCATTATTGAGAGAAGCAGTTGCTATGCCCGATCCAATGGAAGCATCTTCGATCAGCGAAACAGAAACTCCGTTCGGGGTCGCGCCAGCGGTGTCTGCTGTAACCTTAATCGTATCTACAGCAGCGGTAGCGGAATTCGTACCACCCGTAAAGACTGCACTATTAGTTCCAAGATCCGTTGAGCCCGTTGCGCGGTTAAATTTGGACGTACCGTTGACAACGCCCGATACGACAAAGTTCGTGCCTTCGCTTGCGGTGATCGCATCTGCAATGTTTTGTACCGTTGCATTAGCGGCAACGGTTACAAGTAATTCCTTTGACGTTGCATTGAATGCAGCCGTGGTTGAATTTCCTGTTGCGAACTTGACCGTCGCACTGTTTCCTACCAATCCATCTGCCAAGCCGCCGTTAGCAGCCGTCAACACGAATGCACCAGCAGCCGGAGTATTGGTACCGCCAGCAAGCGTGGCGGCGTTGACACCACTATTGGCGGTATCAAATTTATAAGTCCCATTG
>JAYVPE010000309.1:0-5750 GCA_043757575.1 Pirellula sp. | reverse complement strand
TCGCTTCCGCTTGTTCAATGAGTCCAGGCAACTGTCGTAAGCGATCCCCGCCAGCGTTTTCGATATCCAGTTCCAGTCGGGCTATATCCTTGCGAAGCCGATCTTGAAGTTTCTCCAATCGCAAGACGTCTGCGTTGAAATTTAGGATCTGCTGTTGCCACTGACTGCACTCGGGCTCCAATAGCTGCACTGTACGGTTGGCAAAAAAAGGACGGATGGCAGTCAGACGTAATTTGGCAAATTGAAGCTCCTCTAGTCGCATTTGGTAACGCTGGCCTGCGTCGACGATCGGGCGCAGCAACTCATCTTGCTGTCGGACTCGCAGCAACATCCGATGTGCCTCGCTCAGTTCAGCAAAGTGGGTAAGCAATCTGCCGACGCGTTCGTTCCATGGCTTACGTTCGAGCATATGCTGGCGGATAAATTCGTCTAGACGTTGGACGTCTTTGACTGCAACCGTTTGGTTGAAGATATCCATGGCTTTGGCGCGAAAGCCAGTCTTGCGTTGCAGCCACTGAAAATATTCTTTGTAACTGCTGGTGGTTTTGAAGCCCCGATCTTTAAGTGTGCGAGCGATGGAGCTGCCTGTTCCGAGTTCGCCGAGATCGCGAACGATTCCGCGTTCCGATTCGCAATACGCATAAACTTTTTCTACGGTGTTTTCGTTGTTTAAATACAGGACTTGGCAAACACTAAAGACTGTATTCGCGGCCGCATTCGTGAAACTTGCAAGCAGGGCGGTATAGTGTCCATTGCCATTGCGCAAGTATTGAATTTGGGGACGGCCGCCTTCGCCAACGGTTCGGTCGTAGGCACCGCGAATGTAGGTCTTTTCATCGCGCTCGTTTCTAATTGCTCCTGCGGCCACATTGTAGTTTCGAGTTTGAGGTCGAACAAGCAGAGTCAAAAGAGCGTCGACCAACGTCGATTTTCCTGAGCCATTTTCGCCAACGAGCAGTGTGGTTTGACCTCGCGGCTGTACCGAGTAAACGGAACCATCGAACGTTCCCCAATTGTAGACTTCAAGCTTGGCTAACCGATATCCTGGGAGCGGTGGCCGGTCTAAGTTTGCAGGTGTGAATGTCATACTTCTTCCGCTTGTCCATCGTCAATTTTCTTGCCGACAGCGGCGACCATCGATAGCCTCAATCGTTCCAGATCGGCGAGAGGCAATCGAGCCTTGATGATCCGGCGAATTTCCCAGGAGGGAGGGTCTTTTTCGAATTGGCGAACGAATTTGAGTTCTTCCATTTTTCGCAATGCTGCGGTCAACGATCGGTTGAGGCGAACCGAATCGGTTTGGTCTGGAAAGAACGCTTCCCAGAGCGCGAGCAAATCATTTTGGGTAATGACACAGCGTTCGTTTTGGACATCCTCTTCTTCATATTGTCGCAATTCATCTCGCAGAAGAACGCAAAGAAGCGTCACTTCGTAACCAAGGGGTGTTCGACGAAAAAGCCGAGGTACGGACGGAAAGTCAGTCGGTATTTCTTCTTCATCGAGTTGACGTAAATAGGCCATTGCATCGGGTTCATCGACTACGAGCAGCAGTCCCAGTTTTCCAAAGTACTCGGTGATCGGAGAAGTGTTTTCCAAGAGTTGCTCCCATAATTCTAGATTGTCGTCATGATAGACAACACCTTGCAATAGCCGCACGGCGACTGGGCTCCAATCCGCAGGTGGAGGGATGACGTTGTTGCTCGAGTTGGGAGAGAAGATGTCCACAATGATGTTTAACCGGCGCAGCCGCTGGAAGTCCTAAAGTCAGTGAGTGAATGATGTTTCACCGGCGCAGCCGCTGCGCGGGTTAAACGTAGTCGCAAAAAAGTAGACGTCATCGTGGTTTCGTTGCCATCTCGCGACTAATCGCCTTGGGATGAAACACGATATGAGGAATCGATACCTGCAGCACCGAAGAGCGCCCGCGAGGTTGCAGGATATTGATTCGGTCGATGTGGGTCGGATCGATTTGGTGCGCGTCATCGTGCGCGATTTGCAAATAGCCGAGTAACTCGACAACACCACCCGCCAATGGCCAACGATTGAGTAGGTTCGCAAGCGTTTCATTTTGGCCCAACAAGGTCGCGTCGCGAATGTGTTCTCGCAGCTTGCGCAAATCCAGCCGTTTCAATCGGGCAAAGGCGGATGCCATGGCGTGTGCATGACGAGGATCGATCACCTGTTCAGTCAATTGCAATTGATCGAAGTCCTGTGGTGGAACCCAGAATGTTCGAGCCATCGGGCAACCGATCTCGGCTTCTGAATCGACCGACAGTTCGATGGATTGGCTTTCGGCTGCACCGCGTAGTCGGAGCGCATGCTGTCGGATATCTCGTAGCACATTGGCCAAACGAACTCGGTGTGCAGCGGCTCTTGCATCTAGCAGCCGACGCAAGGTGCCCGACAGTCTAGCCGTTGTCCGCATCACTTTTTCGGCTTCGGCAAGTAGCGATGGAACCATGCGTCGAACACGCGAGAGCGATTCATGCTGGTCCGCCAAGGCCGCGAGCTGTTGTATCTCTTCGATGTTCTTTCGAAGGATCGCTTGTTGGTTTGGCGAGAACAGAAAGGATACGAATGCAAAAAAGCTGATCCCCTCGTCTTGTTGTTTTAGTAAGTCCTCCGAATCCAATGCATGGCCAAGGATTTGGCCTCGAGAATCGTTACCCGATGTTTGCAATAGTTGAACTTCACGGGCGATCGACTGAAAGCGTTCTTCGACAGCCCGAAAATCGGACTGGAGGGCTCGCAATAGATCGACTGCTGTTTGGAAGCGTTCGCGGATCTGGGCAGGACGGTAGACTTGAACGGATTTGCCCGACTCGATGGCATGGATTTCCGCGTCGATCAAGGTTCGCTGTGCACGTAGGTATTCGAGGCGACGATCGGGATTTTCCGATGCACCGTGAACAATGTCTTCGAGCGTGTCGATGACTAGACGAAGGCGACTTTCCGTACCGACCAAATTGGAACTGCGGGTAACGGCAGCGTCGACAAATTGGATCGCTTCCTCAGCGTAACGAGTCAGTTGAAATTGAGGATCGATCGAGGCCGCTTCGAGAAATCGCTGCAACCAGCCTGCGTCCGACCACTGGGTCAAATAGCGTTCTGGCGGTCCAACGAGTAGGTTCGGTTCGGTTTCGTGGATTTCTTCTTGGTAGCCCGAAAGACGGACCCTTAATTCGCTCTGGGCGATCGAAAGGAGCTCGCCCGATTTGAAAACACGATGGAAAAAATCCAGGATCAGAGGCGCATTGTCGGAACGAAGCAGCCTCGCGGTCGGGGACGCGTCAAAAAAGGTACGGATGCTATCGCGTCGCATGGACGAAACAAATCGACTGGTTGACATGAGAATAGTAAGGTAATTGAGAATGCTCTAAGTTAAACATTTTCTGGACACCTTTGGTCACAGAATCACATAAATCTTCTAGTTTTTGCCTGGACTAAACAGCCGTCTGGCCTTCTGACGTGACATTTTCTTGGAATTCAATTAAACTTTGCTTATAGAAGCACACCTCTACTCATTTGGCAAACTAATGGCACAACCCGATACGGCAACGACCACTACCGTTCTTTCTCAGCAAACGCTTGCCGATAGCATCGAATGTGCGAAACTTGCAGCTAGGGCTGCAGCGGAAAACAAGGGACAAGACATCCTTGTTTTGGATTTGTCCAAGCAGACGAGCATTTTCGATTGCTTCGTGATTGCGACTGGCACGAGTCGCAGACAACTGCAAGCAATTGCCGAAGAGATCCATCGCGTGTTTAAGGCCCGAGGTGAAACACGTCTAAGCGTGTCCGGTTACGATGAGAGCCGCTGGATCGCATTGGACTACGGTAGCGTTGTGATTCACCTGTTCGATGAAGAGTGCCGCAAATTCTATGATCTCGAAGGTCTTTGGGCGGATAGTACGCGAATCGATTTGACCGAAGCATTGCGAGATACCAATGCCAAGGTCAGTATTTAGGATTAGCTCTTTTGAAGAGTCATAGATTGAGCTCGGATTAATTGCAAGAAAAGACAGGAGCAAACAAGTGGCGATTTCGGTCGAATATCTGTTGTGGTTGTTGCCAATTCTGTCGGCAGTGTCGTTGGTGATGGCTGCGACTCGACACGAGCGCAACGAAAGGATTCTTGGCCAAGCTTGGCGAACGGCGCTATGGACGCTTAGCTTCTTAGGTGCCATTGCCGCGACCCTATGGTTCGCGATGTTCTGGATCGGCTAAGCCGGATTGTGAAACACTTGCGGTATCGCAAAGCACAGCCTTGAGCGCCTCGCCTGTATACGATCGCAACTTGGTGCATGCGGTAGCTGTCTCTGCTACGAGCAATGCCTTGGCTTGCGATTTTTGGGATGCCTTCTTAGTTGGCTTTTTTGATGCGACGCTTGCTATTGGTATTGCGTAGCTAACATCGTTCGCATAGCGAACTAGCGATTCGGCTGGGCCTGCAAAGACTACTTGTCCACCCTCCTTGCCCGCTTCTGGTCCCATGTCGATCACCCAATCTGCGCACTTGATCACGTCGAGGTTGTGTTCGATCACCACCACGCTGTTGCCCTGGTCGACCAGGCGGTGGAGAACTTCGAGCAGCTTGCGCACGTCTTCGAAGTGCAGCCCGGTGGTGGGTTCGTCGAGGATGTAGAGCGTGTTGCCGGTGGCGCGGCGGCTCAGTTCCTTGCTGAGTTTGACGCGCTGCGCCTCGCCGCCCGAGAGCGTGGTGGCCTGCTGGCCGACCTTGACGTAGCCGAGGCCGACTTCGTTGAGCATCGCCATCTTGTCGCGGATGGGGGGGACGGCCTTGAAGAATTCCTCGGCATCCTCGACCGTCATGTCGAGCACATCCGCAATGCTGTGGCCCTTGAACTTCACCTCTAACGTTTCGCGGTTGTAGCGTTTGCCGTTGCATTCCTCGCACGTCACGTAAACGTCGGGCAGGAAGTGCATTTCGATCTTGATCAGGCCGTCACCCTGGCACTTTTCGCAGCGGCCACCCTTGACGTTGAAGCTGAAGCGGCCGGGCTTGTACCCGCGCGCGGCGCTTTCGGGCAGGCCGGCGAACCAGTCGCGGATCTGGGTGAAGGCGCCGGTGTAAGTGGCGGGGTTGCTGCGCGGGGTGCGGCCGATCGGGCTCTGGTCGATCTCGATCACCTTGTCGCACAGTTCGAGCCCGGTGATCTTGTCGTGCGCGCCGGCGATGACGCGCGCGCCGTTGAGCGTGCGCGCGGCGCCGGCGTACAGCGTGTCGAGCGTGAGCGTGGACTTGCCGCTGCCCGAAAGCCCGGTCACGCAGACGAACATGCCGAGCGGGAACTTGGCGGTCACGTTCTGGAGGTTGTTGGCGCGGGCGTTGGTGACCACGATCTTGTGGCCGTTGCCCTTGCGGCGCTTAGCCGGCACCTCGATCCGGCGCGCGCCGGTCAGGTACTGGCCGGTCAGGCTGGCGGGGCTGTTCAGGATATCCTGCAAGGTACCTTGCGCGACGATCTCGCCACCGTGGACGCCCGCGCCGGGGCCAAGATCGACGATGTGATCGGCGTGGCGGATCGCGTCCTCGTCATGCTCGACCACGATCACGGTATTGCCCAGATCGCGCAGGCGCTTGAGCGTTTCAAGCAGCCGGTCGTTGTCGCGCTGGTGGAGGCCGATGCTGGGTTCATCGAGCACGTAGAGCACGCCCGAAAGCCCCGAGCCGATCTGGCTGGCGAGGCGGATGCGCTGCGATTCCCCGCCCGAGAGCGTGCCCGAGG
>JAYVPE010000308.1:0-5785 GCA_043757575.1 Pirellula sp. | reverse complement strand
CAACGTTCGCAATTTTTTTTGCAATCGTGAGTTTCGGAAGCAGGCTAGCCGCTAATTCCGTCGAATCCAAAATCGTCAAGGACTCAAGTCGGTGTTTTCGTACTTGATCCAAATAAGGCAAGCCGGTTTTCAGAAAGGATGTGCACGAGCCCAGATCGAGCACAACGGGTCGTTTGCCATGTTTAGTCCATTCCCAAATCGAGTCGAGCAATTCATTTTGCTTTTGAATGGCGACGTCGACGTACCCCTTGGACGAGAACGCCTGGCCACAGCATTTGCCAGTCGCATTCCTTGGAATATGGATTGCCACGCCCGCCTTGGCACAAACGCGTAGCAATGCATCGGCGGTTCCGCCCATCATTCGCGACATGCAGGTAGGCCAATAAATGAACTCGGCAACCTCGAAGTCGCAAATAAGTGATCGATCAATGGCAGCGTGGTCGGACGACAGACCAGCGTGCCACTGCGGAAAACCCGAAAACACTTTGGCCAACACGCCGGTGATTGATCGTAAAGCGGAATCGCCGATCACACCACTTGTTACACGACCTGCTAGCAAACTCAGATGGACAGCTTGCTCAGCCACTCCAAAATGCTTGCCCAGCATGGAAGCGATCGCTGAATCGATTCGACCCGTTGAAGAGCCTCGAAGCTGCTTAATCAAATCGCCAGTATTGATTGCAACAGGACAATCGAGCGCGCACAAACCATCCGTTGCACAAGAGGCCTTGCCAGCAAACTCGTATTCGCGATCCAATTGTTTAGCCAACTCGACCTTGCCAGTTGCAATCATGCGTTGGCGGGCACGGCGGAGTACGATGCGTTGTCGTGGAGAAAGTGTAAAGTCTCGGCTCGGGCAACGTGGCTCACATGCACCACACTCAACGCACTTATCGACGACCTCCTCTACGACCGGTAGGTCTTTGATATTCTCCAAGTGAAGTTTTGGTCGCGACGTCAAAATCACATCTGGATTCAGGAGCCCAAGCGGGTCCACCGCGCTCTTGAGTCGCCGCATGATCCCGAGGGCTTCGGTACCCCACTCGGTTTCGACAAAGGGAGCCATATTACGCCCGGTTCCATGTTCGGCTTTGAGTGCACCGTCGAATCGATGCACCACAAGATCGACCATGTCATCGATGAATCTCGCATACTTGTCCGTATCCGCACTGGTGGCCATCGGCTGTGATATAACAAAGTGCAAGTTGCCGTCGCGAGCGTGGCCAAAGATGATCCCGTTCGCATACGCGTGCTTTACGAACATCGCTTGGAGTTCAACAATCGCTGCCCCAAGCCTCTCGAGTGGAAAGGTCACGTCCTCAAGGATTGCCGCTTCGCCTCGACCACGCACCGCTGCGACCGCAGGATACATTCCTTTGCGAAGCTTCCATAGATAGGCTTGTTTCTTCTTGTTCTGAGTAAACTCGATATCGCTGAGCGACTTGGCTCTCGGCTTAACGTGGGTGCGAAATGCATCGAGCTTTTCAGCAAGCCCGTCCTTGTCTGCAGCTTGAAACTCGAACAGTAATCCCATCAGCTTTTGGTGTTCATCTAAGCGTTGCGGTAGCTCAGCAGGCGCACCTTCCAAATTGCGAATCGATTCCATCGAAGCACGGTCCATGAACTCTACCGCGTCGCAATGGATATCGATCAGTTGAGGGATAATCTCGCATGCGGAATTGGAATCTGGGAAAAAGGCCAACGACGTTGCTTTTTCAGGCAGCTCTGGCAACGTTTTCAATACCGCTTCGGAAATGAACGCCAACGTCCCTTCGCCGCCGATCAAAAGATGGGACAGGATGTCCAACGGACGTTCATGATCGATGAACGCGTTGAGCGAATAGCCAACCGTGTTCTTCTGTTTGTACTTGCGTCGAATCTTTTCCAAAAGGAGCGGTGAAGCAAGGATCTCTGACCTTAATTGGGAAAGAGTTCCGGCGATCGCCGATTGCTCCATTTCAAAACGTGACGCTTCGTTTTGTAACGAGGTATCCCAGGCAGAACCATCGGGCAGAATAAATCGAATCGAATCGAGCGTATGGTAAGCATTGTTGACCACGCCACAGCACATGCCACTCGAATTGTTCGAAAGAATCCCACCCATCATGGCCGAATTAATCGACGATGGATCGGGCCCGATCTTGCGACCCAGCGGACGCAACATGGCGTTGACGATTCCTCCAATCGCACCCCCCTGGACTCGCACTCGAGCACCCTGATCGAGCGGCTCAATTTTTCGCCAATGGCGACCGATGTCCACCAGCCAGCCGTCGGTAACCGATTGGCCAGAAAGGCTTGTCCCACCGGCCCGAAACGAGATTGGTATCTTGGCTTCTCGCGATGCTTTAAATATCGCTTGCACCTCGGATTCCGTTCGCGGTTGCATGACCGCTTGCGGAATCAGCAGATACGGACCCGCGTCATTGGCAAACGCATAGCGTTGCCAAAGTTCGCTGAGAATGTCGATGCAAGGCGGATAAGAAGTCAGACTGATTGTGGATGTGTTTGTGGACAAGGAATCGCGTTAGAGTGTTAGAGTGTTAGAGTGTTTTGCTGTCGGCACTAGCCCGGATTATTCAAGGTCTATCGAGTTTTCGTTGTAAAGTACCGCTGCAATGGACATCGTAATAAACAGTTCAAATGCAGACTACTCCTCGTAACCCCATGCGTAACGGCCTGTTGATTTCATGCAATTTGCAAAAATAATGATTAGCCGTTGGGCGTTAGCCCCGGTTGTCGGCGAATGAACCGACGCTAACGCGTTGCGGCTAATTAAATCAACAGGCCGTTACGCGTCGGGTTGTGAATAATCCGGGCTAGCAGGCTGTTTTTTTAATGCACATCCGAATCTCAATAGGTCAGATTATAACACGACTCGCAATAATAGTGATAAAGGATACATAAACCATCCTGATGATCATCCCCAGTTTTAGCCTTTGGCGGGAATCGCAATTCCCATGTCCTTCATCAGCATTTTCATGTCTTCCCAAGCGAGCTTCTTCGCGTCGGGGGTTCGGAGTAAATAGGCGGGATGGTAGGTCACCAAGACTTTTGCGCCACGAAACGAATGGAATTTGCCTCGCAAACGCCCCACACTGTCAGTGCTGCCGAGAACCGCTCGAACAGCGACCGAACCCCAACACACAATGTATTCGGGCTGAATCGTTTCGAGCTGATTTTCAAAAAAGGGCCTGCAATTCTCAATTTCAACGTCGGTAGGTGTTCGATTGTTGGGCGGTCTACATTTAAGGGCGTTTACGATATAAACATCCTCGCGTTTTAGCCCACTGGCTACTAAAATCTTGTCCAGCAATTGACCAGCCGCTCCGACAAACGGTTCGCCAACGCGGTCTTCCTCAGCGCCTGGGGCCTCTCCAAACATCACTACTCTCGCACTGGTCGCACCGACTCCAAATACCGTTCGTTGTCGCCGACAAACAATCTCCTCACATTTGCGACATGCGATCACTTGCTCATTCAACGAATCCAAAACTCCTTGACGATCGAGAATCGCCAAAGTGGGCGAATTCCAATTACCAAGACTCTTGCTGGGAGTTTCCGACTGATTCGTTGTCCATGGGTCGGCTAACTTTTTCTTATCGGATTGTGGGTCGAGAATAGGTGTGGCCGGAGGAACCGAACCGGATTCGTTGACTACCGATGGCGAAATCGTGTTTGGCGGTTCGGATTCCTCGAAAATCGTCGAGGCGTACTCTTCCAGCCAAGCCGTAGCGGCGGCGACCGAATGGGGGCTACCGGCTGGAAACTGCAAAATACCACTTCTGTTCCAATGCTTCAAAAGTTGTGCACTGGCTGTTTTCCACTGGTTCCTTTGCATGTGTGCCTTTGCCTTGCAATCCACGGCAGCCCGGAATTGATTCGAAAAATGGAGGAAACTCCGGATTCTAACAGGAAGGACGAAACTGAACACTCCCTTAAAAGCTGACTTAAGACTAGGATAAGGTTTGATCCGTATTTTCACTATCTCTTGATTTTTCCCGTCCGCTCGATGCCAATCCCTCGCGTAGCCATTGTTGGCCGACCCAATGTCGGTAAAAGCTCACTCTTTAACTGGATAGCAGGCCGACGGCTCGCCATTGTTGAGGACACTGCGGGAGTGACTCGAGATCGGTTAACTACGTTGATCGAACATCGCGGCCATCATTTCGAGCTCATCGACACCGGCGGAATGGGAATTATTGACGTTGACAACCTGACCGCCGATATCGAAGCCCAAATCGAAATCGCGATCGATGACGCAGATGTCTTGCTGTTTGTCGTCGACTCGAGAGCGGGCCTTTTGCCGCTGGATCAAGAGGTTGCCGATCGGCTTCGCAAAATCAACAAGCCAATTTTATTGGTCGCCAACAAGACCGATAGTCCGTCCCTGGACATAAACGCCGACGAATTTCATCAGCTTGGGCGTGGCTGGTTGATCCGCGTCAGCGTTCATCAAAATCGAAACAAAGACGAATTGCTCGATTTGGTGACGCAACGTATTCCCCAATTGGATGCGATGCCCACCGAAGTCGAACCGCCCATGATGAAGTTGGCGATCGTCGGAAAACGCAATGTTGGCAAGAGTACTTTCGTCAATACGCTCGTCAAAGCGGAACGCATGATTGTCAGTCAGGTGCCTGGAACGACCCGCGATTGCGTTGACGTCATGTTCGACCTGGACGGCCATAAATTTATGGCCATGGATACACCGGGACTGCGACGAAACAAAAGCGTCAAAACCGACATTGACTGGTACGGAATGCACCGAGCTCAGCGCAGTATTCGTCGTGCGGACGTAGT
Source organism: Pirellula sp. (assembly GCA_043757575.1). GTDB lineage: Bacteria > Planctomycetota > Planctomycetia > Pirellulales > Pirellulaceae > JBKCUI01. The sequence goes on along the minus strand of JAYVPE010000308.1, from coordinate 985 downwards.
GCTCATGTTCTTCGACTCCAAGCAGCAGATGAGCAAAGTCGACAAACAGCTTGCTCACTACATTGCAGACCAATACAAACCCTGTATTTTCGTAGTCAACAAGTGGGATTTACTCGCCGGCCAGATGCCTACGGAACGATGGGTGCGTTACGTGCACGAAACCTTTCCGACGATGGCTTATTGCCCAATCGGTTTTATTACCGGTCAGACTGGGAAAAACGTCAAAGCGTTGTTGAACCACGCGCAAATGCTTTTTAAACAAGCAAACGAACGAATCTCGACGCATCAATTAAACAAACTAGTAAAAGTTGCATTGGAACGACACGAACCCCCTTTGTTCCAGATGAAGCGTCCGAAGATCTACTATGCAACGCAAATAACTAGCCTGCCGCCAACGATCATCTTGGTTTGCAACCAGCCGCAAGGGTTTTCTAAAACCTATCAGCGTTACTTGCTTACATTCCTGCGGGACCATTTACCATTTGGCGAAATCCCGATCAAACTCTACTTGCAACCGCGTGCGCGCGACGATGAACGGGATGATTTAAACAAAGAACAGAAACAAAAACGCGTCGACAACGATGCGATGTCTGCTCCGGATGCTGGCGAAAGTCTAGATGGAGAATTGGAAGATTTCACCGATGAAGACGATGAGTTTGAAACAGGCGACGACGCCGATCTCCAATACGAATACAACGAAGAAGAAAAAGAAGAAAAGTAGGGCGAGCGATTTGGCCTCAAGCCGCAGGTTTTCACTTGCTCTACTTAAATTGATATAAGGCGAGCGGCGATGTGAAAACTACCCACCATCACCCGATATGTAACGGCCACCCGATATGTAACGGCTTGTTGATTTAATTAGCCGTAACGCGTTAGCGTCGGTTCACTCGCCAACAACCGGGGCTAACGCTGGACTGTTAAAAAACTGGTATTGACATGGAAATCTGGATGGGACATTTTGTTCCTTTGGATTGGGTAAATTCGA
>JAYVPE010000307.1:0-5786 GCA_043757575.1 Pirellula sp. | reverse complement strand
TTGTTGCTTTCTCCGGTGAGGCCGACGTTGAGGGTGCTCAGATGACCGAGTCGCAGTTGAATGGTTTTCCTAGTGACGAAATCGCCGACCAAATCCAGGAGCATCCTTACCGATTTCTGGTTTGTGCAAACAAGTTCCAGACCGGTTACGATGAACCGCTGTTGCACACCATGTACGTCGACAAAGTTCTGGCTGGCGTTCAAGCCGTGCAGACGCTTTCTCGACTGAACCGCTCACACCCCGACAAGAATTCCGCATTCGTTTTGGATTTTCAAAACAACGCTGAATCGATCGTGGATGCGTTCTCGAACTACTATCGAACTACACTGCTGAGCGAAGAGACGGATCAGAACAAGTTGCATGACCTCAAACGAGATCTCAAAGCCGCCCAAGTCTATTCGCAAGTTCAGATTGATACGTTAGTCGAACGATTTCTTGCGGGCGAAAGACGCGACACGCTCGATCCATTGCTTGATCCATGCAAACACATCTACGAAACAACTTTGGACGAAGACGCTCAGGTAGCGTTCAAAGGGAATGCGAAGGCATTTGTTCGCACCTACGATTTTCTTTCTGCAATTTTGCCCTATAAAGATGCCTCTTGGGAGAAGTTATCCATCTTCCTTTCAATGCTGATCCGCAAGCTCCCTGCTCCGGTCGAAGAGGATCTGTCGAAGGGAATTTTGGATGCGATTGACATGGATAGCTATCGGGCTGAGAAGCAAAAGCGAATGGACCTGTTGCTTCAAGATGGTGATGCTGAGATTGATCCCACGCCACCTGGCGGCGGTGGCCGAAAAGGGGAACCGGAACTTGTGAGGCTCAGCGAGATCCTCAAGACTTTCAACGAACAATTCGGGACGCTGTTCTCCGATTCCGATCGCATTTTCAATCGAATCAAGGAGGATGTGTTTCCGGCTGTTAGTACCGATCCTGGATACAAGAATGCTGTCGAGAATACACCAGAGAAGGCGAGGCTTGAATTAACTGCCGCCGTGAAGAAAGCAATGGGTCCAATGCTCAAGGACGACACAGAGTTCTACAAGCAGTTCGTCCAAAACGAATCGTTCAAACAGTTTGTTGTGAGTTTTGTTGATCAGCTTATCAGCCAAGACCGCAAGGCGAGTTAACTTCCCTGAAAAGTTTCGCAAGCCCAACTACCTTATGTGGCAAAGAAAAGTGATTCCCCTTAATTAAAAAAAGAACCTGGGGCCTGGCCAGTAATACGAGTTTAATTGATTATAGTATGAGTCTACGCACCTAACGGGCCACAGGCTCTTCCTACCGGTGGATTTCATGTTGCACATTCCCTTGGCTTTCCCGCTTTCGGCATTTCTTCTGCTTATTGCCAGCCAAATTGTTGGTGGCCAAGTTGTCGAGTTCGACCGCGATGTTCGGCCAATACTTTCGGAACACTGCTATACATGCCATGGCCCGGATGCTGGCAAGCTAAAAGCGGGTCTTCGAATGGATCGAAAAGAATCAGTCTTCAGCCAGCATGAGTCCGGAGCCGCACCGGTCGTCGCTGGCTTGCTCGCCGAAAGTGAGATGATTCGACGGATTGGCTCACAAGATCGGGATGAAGTCATGCCACCGCCAGACGAAGGGAAAGCACTTACAGAAAAGCAAATGGACACCCTAAAGCGATGGGTACAAGAAGGTGCGAGGTGGACGGACCATTGGTCTTTCGAGGCGATAAAGATGCCTTCGGTTCCCAGAGAGAATTTGGCTGCGGGCACCATTTCAAACCCGATTGATTCCTTCGTGCTATCTAATCTCCGATCGGCAGGATTGTCCCAATCGCCACGAGAAGCGAAAGAAAGACTCCTTCGACGTGTTTCCCTCGACTTGATCGGACTCCCACCGTCGATTCAAGAAGTCGACGATTTCCTAAACGATGACTCGTACAAAGCCTTCGAGACGGTAGTCGACCGATTGCTCGGTAGTCAGCATTTCGGTGAGCGCATGGCGATGCCTTGGTTGGACCTAGCTCGCTATGGCGACACCAGCGGATATCACAATGACTCCCTTCGCGATATGTGGCTTTGGCGTGAGTGGGTAATCAACGCTTTCAATGCGAATATGCCGTTCGACCAGTTTACTATCGAACAGCTTGCGGGCGATCTTCTCCCAGAGGCCTCGATCCAACAAAAGGTTGCGAGCGGTTTCCACCGTAATGTGATGACCAGCGATGAGGGTGGTCTCATCGATGCTGAATATCGGAACCTCTACGTTGTCGATCGTATCGCAACAACCGGGGTGACATGGTTGGGAATGACGGTTGCATGCGCTCAATGTCATGATCACAAATACGACCCGATCACCCAAGCTGACTTTTACAGGCTCTATGCCTTCTTCAACAATGTGCCTGAGAACGGAAAGGATGGCGTTCGCGATCGCAACCCCATGCCCTATCTTCACGTTATTTCGTCGAAGGAAGAGGACCAACTACGCCAGCATGAAAGTGAACTGAGCGCTGCTGATGGCAAGCTAACGGAGTTGTCGAAAACGCTTACCGAGAAACTAGTACCCGAACTAGCAGTTTTGCAAAAATCGGTGAATGACTTACGGAAAGCGAAAGAGGATTTCGAGCGAACACTACCAAGTACAATGGTCATGTCGGAAATGGAAAAGCCCCGCGAAACGTTCATCAAGGTTCGCGGCAATTACGACCAAGATGGTAGCAAGGTAGAGGCTTCGGTACCTGCCTTTCTACCGCAAATCGCAAAACGTATCGACGATAAGCCGCTCAATCGACTCAGCCTTGCTCAGTGGCTCGTTGCGCCCGAACATCCGCTGACAGCCCGCGTGACTGTCAACCGTTGGTGGGCGATGCTGTTCGGCAATGGGCTCGTTAAAACGCTTAATGATTTTGGCTCGCAAGGTGAACGGCCAAGTCATCCAGAGTTGCTGGATTGGTTGGCTGCGGACTTGATGCTTGACTGGGACACGAAACGCGTAATTAAGCAAATCGTCCTTAGCGCAACATACCAGCAAGCATCGCAAATAACGACCGCGTTGCATGCTCGGGATCAAGAAAACAGGTTACTGGCTCGTGGCCCGCGACAACGCTTGGACGCAGAGTTTATACGAGATAACGCCCTCGCAATCGGTGGGGTCCTTAATCCAAAAATCGGTGGTAAGAGTATCAAACCGTCCCAGCCTGAAGGGACTTGGGAAATCAACGAAATGAGCGGCTATAAATACGAAAAGTCGCAAGGAGCGGACCTATACAGACGCGGCCTGTATGTCTACTGGCGCAGGTCTACGGTGTATCCCTCGTTCATTACGCTTGATGCGCCGACACGTGAGTTTTGTGTTTCTCAGCGAGCCAAGACGAGTACGCCGCTTCAGTCGCTCGTTCTGATGAACGACCCAGTCTTTGTCGAAGCGGCTAGGGCATTTGCTCAACGTATTCTTGCGGAACCGAGTCTTGATGATGCCGCTCGCGTCACGTTTGCATGGCGGCTTGCGCTGACTCGAGCTCCCACCACGACCGAGCGATCGATCCTGACTCGGATGCTAGAGCAGCAGCTAGCCACGTATCGAAAGGACCTTGATTCCGCACAGAAACTAGTTGCAGTCGGAGACCTTCCCAAGCCAGCCAATCTCGATGATAGTGAACTAGCTGCATGGACAGCTTTCAGCAATGTCATCCTCAATCTCAACGAGACGATCTCAAACTAGCTATGGATATTTATCAGCAGCTTCAGATTGCGGTCCATCGCCGAAACTTTTTGCAGAACAGCTCAACGGGTATGGGAGCCATTGCGTTGGCTTCTCTGTTGAAGCCTGCGGCGTTTGCTGGCAACGAGCAAAGTGTGCCTGGGGCACTAAAACAGCTCCATTTCGCTCCCAAAGCTAAGCGAATCATATACCTTTTCATGTCGGGAGCTCCGTCGCAATTGGATCTATTCGATCCGAAACCGAAGCTGACCGAAATGACCGGCCGGGATCTACCAGAAAGCATTCGAAAGGGTCAACGCATCACAACAATGACCAGCGGACAAAAAAATCTGCTCTGCGTTGGATCCCCGTTCAAGTTTGCCAAGTACGGCGACGTGGGGATGGATATTTCCGAGCTATTGCCGCATCTTTCGAAGGTGGTGGATGAGTGCACTTTTGTTCGATCGCTAAATACGGACCCGATTAACCACGACCCAGCAGTGACGTTCTTTGCGACTGGCAACCAACAACCAGGACGACCGACGATGGGAGCTTGGTTGGCATATGGAATGGGTTGCAGCAACGCCGACTTACCAGCCTTTGTGGTGTTGACCAGCGGTGGCGGCGGCCAAACGTTGCAAACTCGGTATTGGGGAAACGGCTTCCTTCCCGCACAGTTTGGAGGGGTCCAATTTCGGAATGCGGGCGATCCTGTATTGTTCGTATCTAATCCTCCAGGCGTCAGCGGCGAGACACGTCGGCAATTGCTTGACGCGACGAATGAACTCAATCAACTAGCCCTCGATGATATTGGTGATCCAGCCATTACAGCCCAAATCGAAAACTATGAGTTGGCATTTCGGATGCAATCGAGTGTCCCAGAGTTAACGGATCTTTCCAAAGAGTCCAAAGAGACGCTAGATCTGTATGGCGCGACGCCTGGAAAGCCCTCGTTTGCAAACAACTGCTTGCTTGCGAGAAGGCTTGCAGAGCGAGGAGTTCGATTCATTCAGCTCTGCCATCGAGACTGGGATCACCACGGTGGTTTGCCGAAAGGATTGCCGACGAAGTGTAAGGAGACGGACCAAGCTTCCGCCGCACTACTGATAGATCTTAAACAACGCGGGTTGCTGGACGACACGATCGTCGTCTGGGGCGGAGAGTTTGGTCGAACAGCCTACAGTCAAGGCGAGATCAAGCCGGACAATTTCGGCCGTGATCATCATCCTCGATGCTTTACGATTTGGATGGCTGGAGGTGGCTTGCGAAAGGGCACTATTCTTGGCGAGACCGATGAATTCGGTTACAACATCACTCGTGATCCGGTGCATGTACATGACTTGCATGCCACGCTTCTGCATCTCTTGGGTGTCGACCACAAGAAGCTAATATACCGTCACGAAGGCCGTGACTATCGGCTAACCGACGTGTCGGGAAATGTTGTGAACGCGTTGATCGGCTAGTGTGTCTGCTCCTAATCGGCTTATTTGGTCTCTTTCAATAGATAGCGGAATGCGTTGGGTCCGGCCTACATGCCATACAAACGGACGTCGTCAAAATCGTTCATATCGTCGAAGGAACCGATTCCGATTTGCCCTTTTCCAAAGGTCTTGTCCGTTGCGATCAAATGCGGCTTCTTCATGTCATCAAAAAAAACTTCGATATTTCCGAGGGTACTATCTCGAATTACTTTAACGGTATGCCATTTGTCATCCCATGCAACTTCTTTCTTGTTTTCGGTTAATGGCCGGCGTGGTTCTGCGTTGACGATCATAATCTGACCGCTTGCGGGATCGGGTTTTGCGCCAAGGTGCACGTAGTAAAAGTGTTGTGGATCCTGATGGCAAAAGAACGCACAGCAATCTCGATGATTGCCCGTGTCCTTGGTGCTGCGGACTTTGAATATAAGGACGAAGTCTGATAAATTGATGGCCTTAATCAGCGCGATGTTGTGCGGGCTCCGTACCTTGGGTTGGTAGTCGCTGATTCGCTTATTGAGACCAAAGGATTTCCTACCATCTTCTACGTGAAGGTACCATGAGCCATCGTCTGTTGTCTCCCATTTGTCTCGACCTTTTTCAAAATCGTCGCTAAATACCAGCGGCATTCCTTTTGATTCA
>JAYVPE010000306.1:0-5832 GCA_043757575.1 Pirellula sp. | reverse complement strand
ACAGACGGTTCTGTCCAGGCACTAAATCAATGACACGAGGTCGGCCTTCCGGATCACGGTTGGTACACAACACGCCAGCCGGTTTGTTGACTGCGAAGTAAAGGGGACGATGTCGTTTTAGCGGTTCGCCATCGACAGAGATCTTGGCCGAGTCGGCATCGACTTTCACGCCAACTTGAGTTACCGTCTTTCCATCGATCTCGACTCTGCCGTCTGTGATTAGTTCGTCGACTTGACGGCGGGACCCTAAGCCTGCTGCGGCCAAAAGTTTATTGATACGCTGTTCGCCGGTAAGTACCGATGGAGTTTCAGTACGGGGCCGCTTTGGATTAGACATGGCAATGCAATCACTCTACGAAAGAACTCAAAAACACTGTCGTGCAACCGCTCAAAGATCGGTTGGCAGCGTCTCACGACGCAGCAACTCTAGCAAAAGCACCCCGCTAGGTCGCACTTTCTTTTGTGAAAGGCGTCATCTGGAAGTGGGGGTGACGTATCGGCTAGCCCACAACTGCAAGCATGCTAAAGTAATTGATAATTGTCCATTTTGTCAGTGCAAATGCTGATTTATTTACCAAATCGAACTCGAAGGAGAACTATGAAGTTCGAAGTGACATGGCTCGGACACTCCACCAGAAGGATCGAAACGGTCGAAGCCAAGATTCTGCTGGATTCATTTATTGGCGACGAACCCGCCGCCAAAGTGGCATCAACGAGTGTCAGTCCAACCCACATTTTCATTTCGCTTGGTCACTACGACCACCTTGGCCTTGCGGTTGAAATCGCACGGGGGTCCGAAACCGCAGTCAACTCGGTGCTGCGATTGGATGGCAATGTTTGAAATATGAATACAATACTTTGCAATTACTAAAAATAAACGATCGCGGAGCGATCGGCCACATAAAAACTAAACCGAAATTGAACTCATGCCAACCAGCCGTTTTGAATACCGCGATTACTTAGCCGAGATTAGTAAGCGACATAAAGAAAAATCAAGAGGGGAGGTCGACTCATTCCATTCGACGATGAGTGGCAAAGAAAAAGACGCACTTGTATCTCGTTCGCACAGGAGTTTTTGGAAACTCTTTACGTCGTTTTGGGGGCTACTCAGGGGGTTTCGCGGCAAGATTCTGTTTGGGCTTGGAACGGTCACCATTGCGACTATTTTAGCGTTGATACCGCCATTAGGAACTAAGTTGGCAATCGATTGTGCGTTGACTGTTCCAACGAGACCGTTGCCGATTTGGGTGAGTGGGACTTTAGGTCAACCCTCGCCCATGATACTACTCGTATGGATCGCGGTGTTGGTCGCAGGCGTAACTTTGGTCAGAACCGTGATTTACCTTTGGGGACGATGGACTTGCACTCAAGCCGTGAATCAAGTGCAGATGTCGGTTAGAAGCCGTGTGTTCGAACACATGCTACACATGCCGTTACACAAAATCCAGCAGCTTAAATCTGGTGGAGCTACCAGTTTACTGCGCGAGGATGCTGGCGGGATCGCTGAATTGATCTTTAGCGTGCTTTACAACCCCTGGCAAGCGATCGTTCAATTGATTGGCAGCCTTGTCGTTTTGATTATCGTTGATTGGCGACTGTTGGCGGCTGGGCTCTTGCTATTGCCTGCCGTTTACTTCAGCCACCGCACTTGGATCTATTCCATTCGACCGCTGTATCGAGACGCACGGCAACGACGTCAGCAGATTGACTCCAATACTACGGAAACTTTCGGCGGTATTCGCGTCGTTCGGACTTTCGCTAGGCAACGGAACGAAACGCAACGCTATGTCAAAGGCAATCACGTTTTAGTTCGACAGCAACTTTTGATATGGTGGCGAACTCGTCTAATTGAGATTGTTTGGGAAGTCCTCATTCCACTCGCTTCGACCTCTCTTTTGGTTTACGGCGGATGGCAGATACTTCAATCGCAATTGACACTCGGTGATTTGATGATGTTTTTGGTCTATCTGACAATGTTGCTAGGTCCTATCGCAACGCTTGCTGGAAGTGCAGTCCAATTTCAAAATAACCTTGCCGGCCTGGATCGCATACTAGATCTGCTGGCGACTCCAAAAGAACTCGCAGATCGGCCGGGAGCGATTCGCTTAAGTCGAAAGCAAGCCAAGGGCGAGATACGCTTTGAATCCGTTTCGTTCCGATACCCTGACAACGAACAGTGGATTCTCAGGGATATTAATTTACACGCACAAGCTGGGCAGACGATCGCAATCGTTGGACGAAGCGGTGCTGGCAAGACAACCCTTTGCAATTTGGTGGCTCGATTCTTTGACCCAGAAATGGGCCGCATCCTGGTAGATGGTATTGATTTGCGGGACGTTCAATTGCACAGCTATCGACAGCTTCTTGGGGTGGTCGAACAAGATGTCTTTTTGTTTGATGGATCGATAGCTGATAACATTGCTTACGGTCGGCGCGGAGCTTCGGTCGAGCAGGTCATCCAAGCCGCTAAAGCTGCTGCAGCGGACGAATTCATTTCTAAGTCGCCAAAAGGTTACGATACGTTGATCGGCGAGAGAGGATTTAAGCTTAGCGGAGGTCAACGTCAGCGGCTTGCCATCGCCCGCGCATTGCTTGCAGACCCGAAAATCCTAATTCTAGATGAGGCGACGAGCAATCTTGATAGCGAAAGCGAACGGCTGATACAATCCAGTTTGGCATTGCTACTCGAACAAAGAACTGCCTTTGTTATTGCCCACCGCTTGAGCACCATTATCCATGCTGATCAAATAATCGTTTTAGACGAGGGGCGGATTGCGCAGTGTGGCACTCACGCGGAGTTATTAGACCAGTCCGGAATCTACCAACAGATGGTAAGATTACAGACAGAGAGCCCAATCGCGTCCCAATGGATGGACTCGTAGATCATTCGGTTTTGTTTATTTTGAGACCAATTGATGTCAAAATCGCTGCAGGGAAACTGTTTACTCGCATCGCCTTTTATGGACGATCCGAACTTCTTTCGCGCCGTCATTTATTTGGTGAGCCATGCCGAAGACCATGCGTTTGGATTGATCTTGAATCGCCCCACCGACTTTCGCCTCGACAAAGTTGTTTCGATGGTTTGCAATCTCAAGTGTGTGCACGACGGTCCACTTTACTGCGGAGGGCCTGTTGATGGCCCGTTGATTGCATTGCATGATCAACCTGAATTAGGCAGCGAAGACTGTATCGATGGGCTAAGTATGACTAGCGACCAAGAAAAATTGTTAAAACTATTTGTTTTGCCGCAAGCGAAGCTAAAACTGTTCGACGGGTTTGCAGGCTGGGGGCCAGGACAACTTGAGGAGGAGTTGAAAATTGGTAGTTGGTTGATCGCGGATATCGATGCCGATTTGGTGCTCAGTGATGGTCCTGAAATGTGGGAAGAGTTGCTCAAAAGAATTGGCCAAAACATTCTATCTGTAGATGACAAAATCACAGATAGTCCTATCGATCCCCAATGGAATTGAACATGAGGGAATTTATTAATGGGTAGGCCACCTCGCAATAGCCAAGGCGGTTACGTTTATCACATTATTGCCAGAGGGATGAAACCAAAGCCCATGTTTCGTTCGCTGGATGACTACCAAGAGTTCGACACAGTCCTCGTCCAAGCAGTCGATCGCTTCGAACCTCGCTTGCTGGCGTATTGTGTGCTGCCCAAACACTGGCATTTGGTAATGACACCTCGCAAAGATGGGGACCTGTCAAAGCTGATGGCATGGTTGACAACAACCCATTCGGCGCGTTGGCACACCAAACCGCAGCGTGCAGGTACGGGTGGACTGTACCAACGTCGTTTCCTCGCTTTCCCAGTCCAAGACGATTTGAAGTTGCTAGATGTACTTCGCTTTGTCGAATCTCATCCTCTTCGCTCAGGCTTGGTCAAGTCACTCAGTGATTGGCAATGGTCGAGCGGTTCCCGACGTGACAATGAAAAGGATCGATCATTGCCATTGATATCGTGCCCACCGGTCCCGTTGCCTCTAGACTGGAGCGAGCAACTGAGAGTGGGAATGCCGACAGAGACTCTCGATAGGATCAAGCATAGTATTCAGCGAAGTTGTCCCTATGGTGAAGCGGGATGGGTACAGAAAACAGCGACGCGATTGAAATTAGAGTCGACGCTTCGCCCTCGTGGCAGACCTAGAAAGGAAGGTACTTAGCGATCTACCGCCATTGCCATCGCATTCGCCTGTCTGCGGTTCAGCCGGTTCCGCCAGCCAGTTCTGTCGCCCGTTGAACCCGGGAAATGGCCAGCATGAATGCGGCCGTTCGTAAAGATACTGATTGCGATGCGGACTGCTGCCAGACATTTTCAAACGCGTCGCTAAGAGTCCGGTCCAGTTCTTGTCGAACTCGGTCGAGACTCCAACGGTAGTGCTGCCGGTTTTGCACCCATTCAAAATAGCTGACGGTAACGCCTCCCGCGTTCGCAAGAATATCGGGCAGAATCATGATTCCCCGAGCCGCGAGTTTTTCGTCCGCTTCTGGATCGATAGGACCGTTGGCCGCTTCGATAATGGTCTTGGCTCGAATCTTGTCTGAGTTATCTTTGGTAATAACGTCACCAAGAGCCGCAGGAATGAGCAAATCGACATCGAGTTCCAATAACGCTTCAGACGGGAACTTTTCGGCCCCCGCATAACCCTCCAGACGATTGTTGTTCTTGATCGAATAAGTGAACATCTCTGGAATATTGAGCCCCTTGGCATTAAAGTAAGTGCCACTCACATCGCTAACGGCCACTATTGGAAAGGCAGACTCGAATAGAAATTTGGAAGCGTGTGAGCCAACGTTTCCAAAACCTTGAATGGCTGTTCGGCATTGGTCGGGGCGAACGTTAATTCGCTTAAGCAATTTCACCGCGAGCAGGCCAACGCCTCTACCCGTCGCTTCCTCACGGCCTTTAGCACCGTACTCTTCGACCGGTTTGCCGGTAATGACCGCTGGATTGAACCCGTGATACTTTTCCCATTGGTTGCGGAACCACGACATTACTTCATAATTTGTCCCCATATCCGGTGCAGGAATATCGCTGTCCGGACCAACAATTTCATGGATTTGGTCCACGAAGGCGCGAGTCATCCTCTCAAGTTCTTTCTTGGAGAGGGTTTTGGGGTCGATACCAATTCCACCTTTTGCCCCGCCGTATGGCAAATCGACAACGGCCGTCTTCCAGGTCATCAGCGACGCAAGGGCTCTGACTTCGTCGAGGTCAACGGCAGGGTGGTAACGCAGCCCGCCTTTCATCGGCCCTCGCGAGTTGTCGTGCTGAACACGGTATCCGAGAAGGGTTTCAACGTAACCATTATCTCGTTCAAAGGCAACCTGGACCGTCACCTCGCGTTTGGGCGTTATGAGCAGTCTACGCAGCCACTCGGGCGTTTTGAGCTGGTCAGCGGCTTGATGGAAATAGAGGTTCGTCGATTCGCTTGGTCGCATAATGTTTAGAATTAATGGAAAGATTTTTAGTATGGCCCGCTTGCCGAAGGGGACTCGGGTGTGGTCTGTCTCACTTGCCTGCCGGTCAATTCGATACGTGTCTCTTGGACATTTGTTTCAGATTATAGCCCAAACTCAAATCGCCGAGTTGTCAAACTAAAACCAAGGTGTCGGTTGCATTGCACGAACACTTGCAAAGCACGATTGTGCAACAATTTATTTCCAAAGGCCCTTTCCTATCCTGGATTGCGCTGCAATACTTGAGAACATCCAGAATGCCTCTCCGTTGAGAGCTTCTGAATTTGTGCGGAAGTGGCTCTCGCGAGGGGGAAGCGCGAATCGGGTCAGGACTTAAGTGGAGCAGCCATAAGTGTCGTACTCTTGTGC
>JAYVPE010000305.1:0-5837 GCA_043757575.1 Pirellula sp. | reverse complement strand
TTTGTTGCTATTACGTTAAACCGCAAAAACGCCTGGAGGGTTCGGGTTTTTTCGGGAAAACATCAAAGTCTCTCAGTTAAGGTTCGCTTGATTGAGGTTTAGTGTGCGTTTGCCCTGGGGCGACAAGGGGCATTTCACAACGGTTACGGCTTGTTGATTTAATTAGCCGCAACGCGTTAGAGTCGGTTAGTTTGCCAACAACCGGGGCTAACGCCCATCGGCTAACTACTATTTTTGTAAATCACATTAGATCAACAAGCCGGTTACTGACGGGTTATTTCCAGTTTCTGGCACCGGTTGGATTAATTGCCTATTTCCGCGTTACAAAACGCAATACGAATGCATTATCAAATTCAGTCGTCTGCGTGAGTGTTCGAAATTCAAGCCTTCGATCGAATACGTAGCCGATTTCCAAGGAAGACAGATTTCCATCCGATTTTTTTCGCTCAAAACCCAACAGCAGTTGCAAGTCGCGGTAAGTCATCACATCATTGTCGTTGTTTGGAAACTCGATATCCCAAGTTCCCCCACCGAGTCGCCCCGCCAAGTAGAACTTGGACTGATTGTCGATCGAATAATCGATACGCGGGCGAGGAAATATGAGATCGAAGCGGAGGTCAGGCATCGTTTGTGGACGCCATGATATTCCCGCGACAGGCAACATTTTGATGTCGTCACGGCTCAAGTAGTCGACGCCAAAAACGACATCCAGTTCCGGTTTGAAATAGAGCATCCCAACAGCGTGTCCAGGAAATCGAACGCCGTCCCTGGCGCTATCTTTGAAATCGCTAAAAACGCCAATACTGGACGCCAAATCGTAACTCATGAAGTCTTGGATGCGGCCTCTTTTTTGATATCCCAACGAAAAATCATACAATCGCGGCGGGAGTGGAACTACGCTAGGGCCGGACAACAAATGCATATTGAAAGCGGTTGTTATCCCCGATTTGGTTCCGCGTTCAACATACGGTGACGATCCAAACGACAACCATCCAAACTGATCCACATCAACTGGCAAATAGCTAAGCGATTGTTCAGCCGACCGGTAATTCAGGTACGGTTCCTGGGAAAAGTAGGACAATCGAGGCAACTTCAGTTCTGAATGGGATTCTGAATCGCATTTTAGCTCAGCACCCATATCGGAATCGCCATATTTGGAATTACCATATTTTGAATCACCGTACACTCGCAACGATCCTGGATCGCCTGCTTTTCCTTCAATGGAAACAAGTTTGCCCAAACTTCTTATCTTCGGCAACTCTACTGTTTCTACGGGATTGCCTAGAGTACCCACGGGCTCAACATTCTGCGGCATGAAAAATTCTTGCCCTTGCCCTTGTCCAACTTCGAAAGCACAGAATGTCAGACTGATGAAGATCGGCAAAACGAACAAGGCACTCTTCCGTGGGTTTTCTATAGAAAGGGAGAACGACCTTTTCGTATTTTTCGACATCCGCTACCTCAATGGTAAACTATCGGGTTTGGGTTCTAGTTTCTAGAGCCATTTCTGTCACTTTGAAATTCCATGACACCTTGAAAATGACTTCTTTCCGGCATACAACAAAGCCTTAATTCTCGGTTTGACGAGTTTGGCACGGCCCAAAGTGTGCTGCGCAACTTGACAAAACCCGAGCAAAATCAATTTTCCGAAAACTGAAACAAAGAGTTGTTGAATGTCTGGAACAGGTTTGGATGATGGTTTGGTCTCCTCCGACAACGTAGCAAAAGTCTTGGGCCGGGCCCTTGAATCGGGCGATGGCTTACTGCGATTGACGCCTGCTTGGGTGCCGAGAAGCTTTTTGCACCCAGGGCGCCGAATCAAATTGTTTCCCGGTGACCTCTACGCTTTCGGTGCCAATCGAGGCGGAATCGACGAACGTTGGTTTTCAAGTACAACGGAAGCTGCCAACGAAGGTCGTGTATGGCACGAAGGCCTAAGCTTCTGTTTGTTCGAGGGCAAGAAATTCTTGCTAAAGGATGCTGTCGCGGAACTTGGAACCAAGTTGGTTGGCGATTCGATTTATAAAAAGTATTCGCGGTGGCCTGTCTATTCTAAATTTTTTGACAACATGGGTCCTATTCCCCACCACATGCATCAATCGCAAAAAGATGCAAAGTTAGTCGGGCAAGAAGGCAAGCCTGAAAGTTATTACTTTCCCCCTCAATACAACAATGTCGACAACAATTTTTCCTACACCTTCATGGGCTTGGAACCAGGAACGACCAAACAGGATTTACGACGTTGTCTGGAGAATTGGAACAAGGGTGATAACGGAATCCTAGACCTTTCGCGAGCGTATCGGCTCAAACGAGGCACTGGCTGGTTGATTCCGCCAGGAGTATTGCATGCACCGGGCTCTCTATGTACCTACGAACCACAGTGGGGCAGCGATGTATTTGGGATGTACCAATCGATAGTTGAGGGTCGATATGTTCCTTGGTCGTTGCTGGTCAAAGACATGCCACAGGAAAAACACCAGGACCTGGATTTCATCATCGGGCAACTAGACTGGGATAAGAATGTCGACACACATTTCAAAGATAGCAATTACATTGAACCTGTGACTGACAAGCAAACCAGCGGAGTTGGCTACACAGACAAATGGATTGTATATGGCACCATCGATAATCAGCAACTTTTTAGCGCGAAAGAACTGACCGTCGAGCCCGGTGCACGCTGTCTAATCAAAGACAATGCGGCGAGTGGCTGGATCACGGTCCAAGGCAAAGGACGCATCGGCAAGCTTGCACTGCAGACACCCGCCATGATTCGATTCGGTCAAAACACGGAAGATGAAGTGTTCATTAGCCATGAAGCTTCGTCGCGTGGTGTTGAAATCGAAAACACCGGCAGTGAACCTCTGGTCGGGCTTCGGTACTTCGGTCCAGATGCCCATACCAACATGCCGCTCAACGGTGCTTGGAAGACGCAATCGTAAAAAACCGCTAGTCAGCAATCTCAAACCTTAACAAAAAACTGCACCGGAGTTAGTATGCCAAATAAGTCCTCTCCAAAACTTCACAATGCAATGTGGCCCGGTCTGGTTGGAAAAGGAGATGGCCCCGGCCAAGAACCACCGATCAGCCTTGAACACATGCTTGAGCTGACAGCCGCTGCGTCGGTCAACGGCCAGAAATTTGACGGAATCGACTACTTCCTTTTCTTCCCACATACCGATCCCAACGCCAGTGATGTCGAGCTTAATCGAATTGCGGATTTGATCGCTAGCCATTCCTTTTCGGTTGGATCTCTGGTGGCCCCTGTGTGGCCTGGAACGGTGGGAGATTCTGCGATGGGTGACGCCGCTGCGAAAGAAAAATTTCTTTCGGCTGTGCGAATGGCCTGCCGTATCGCTGTAATCTTCGAGAAGCATGGAATTCGCAAATACGGAGTCATCCGTATCGATAGCGCCGAGTTTGGAATAGAAAAGTGGCGTCAGGACAAGAAAGCGAACACACAATCTATCGTCGATACTTTCAAGGAAGCGGCAACCATTGCCAAAAATCATGGTCAGCGACTGGCTGCTGAAGGTGAAATCTGTTGGGCCGGAATGCATAGTTGGAAAGACATGCTGGACGTGCTCGAGGGAGTTGGGATGCCCGAGTCGCTGGGATTCCAAGCGGATCTTGCACACACTTACTTGTATTTGATGGGGTACAATGCACCAGAATACGCGTTGCTTCAACCTGGATACACCGAAGCCGAGTTTTATGCCGCTTACGAGAAGATGACCGACAAGCTTAGACCTTGGACGATCGATTTTCACGTTGCTCAAAATGATGGCCACGTGCACGGTGCGGGCGCACACGACAAGACGGGCAAACACTGCCCTGCGGACGATCCAAACGGAAAGCTGGACATTGTTCGATGTGCAGGCTACTGGCTCAAAGATGCTGCCGCTCGTGGCATTCAGCACATTTGCTGGGATGGCTGCATGTTTCCAAATGCAACACTTGAAAATCCAGCAACTTGGAACTCAGTCCTCGACACGATGATCCGTGTCCGAAATGCTCACGGTTGGTAACTCACTCACTCTCAAATAAGAACGTTAGTATGAAGATAAAAGAACTACGCATTGGCATGATCGGCTATGGGTTCATGGGCAAAGCACACTCGAATGCCTACGCTCAAGCGAATCATTTTTTCCCCTGTGGAATAAAGCCGGTCATGAAGGCATTGTGCGCACGCAACGCGGAGAAGGCTCAATCGTTTGCAACCAACTGGGGCTACGAATCGATCGAAACCGATTGGCGGAAATTGCTGGAGCGCAAGGACATTGATGCTATCGATATTTGCACTCCCAATAACATTCACAAAGACATTGCAATCGCAGCCGCGAAAGCTGGCAAGATGATTCTGTGCGAAAAGCCGTTGGCAATGAACGCCGCCGAAGGCGAAGAGATGTGCCAAGCTGTTGAAAAAGCGGGGGTCGCGAACATGGTTTGGTACAACTACCGTCGCGTCCCTGCGGTCACTCTTGCAAAACAGATTATCGATTCCGGTAAGCTCGGACGCATCTTTCATTATCGCGCCAATTTTTTGCAGGACTGGACCATCAACGCGGATGTTCCACAAGGTGGCGCGGGCACATGGCGATTGGATGTCGAAGCGGCGGGTAGCGGTGTGACGGGCGATTTGCTCGCCCACTGCATCGATACGGCGCTATGGCTAAACGGTTCCATCCACGACGTGTCGGCGGTCACAGAAACCTTCGTCAAGGAACGAATGCACTCGGAAACAGGCATGAAACAGCCGGTAGGTATCGACGACGCTTGTTCGTTCCTTTGTCATTTCAGCAACGGATCGTTAGGACTATTCGAATCGACCCGGTACGCTCGTGGCCACAAGGCGTTGTATACGCTGGAGATAAATGGCGAGCACGCGAGTATCGCTTGGGATCTGCATGATCTGCATCGGCTCAAGTATTTCGATCATGCCGATGAGTCGATCGTTCGAGGTTGGAGAAGCATTCACGTCTCCGATGGCAATCAACCCTACATGGGGAATTGGTGGGTTCCTGGATTGCAGATTGGTTACGAACACTCCTTTATCCACCAAGTCGCAGATTTCCTACAGAGCCTTGAGACGGGCGAGCAGGCCCATCCTTCGTTCCGGGACGCACTTGAGACGCAAAAAGTTTGCGATGCCGTTTTGGCCAGTGCAAAGAATCGACAATGGGCGGATGTAGGATAATGTACTACACCATGAAAACCCTATCGGTTGTTTTTTCATTGAGTTGCCTTTGTGGTTTATCCACCGCATTGGGCGACGAAACGGTCGTGGGCAAGGTCACCCGGATTATAGATGGTGACTCTATCCTGGTGACCGATTCGAAGTCTGTGGAATACGAAGTCCAACTGGAAGGAATCGATGCACCGGAGATAAATCAGGACTTTGGCAAGGAATCGAAAGAGGGACTCTCGAAGTTGCTCAAGGATAAAACGGTTCGGATCACTTGGAAGATTAAAGACAATTTCGAACGCCCATTGGCCCAAATTTACGATGGCGACAATCACATTAATATGGAGATGATCAAAACTGGAATGGCTTGGCATTTCAAACGGTATAACAAGGACGAAGAACTTGCCAAAGCAGAGACGGCGGCCAAGGAGGCTAAGCGAGGTCTTTGGGCTGCGGAGTCGCCGGTCGCTCCGTGGGACTATCGCAAAGAGAACAAAACCCCTGACAAGCCACTGAAAAGGTAGGGGGCCAACGCGAAAAGCATCTATTTACGCTCGGCTCAGCCTAAGCGGCATTTTGATTCCCAAGCAATATTTTGTCGTTCGAACAAAGTGTGCCACGACGCTCCGCCGTCGTGATTCGCGACGGCGGAGCG
>JAYVPE010000304.1:0-5863 GCA_043757575.1 Pirellula sp. | reverse complement strand
CGTAGATTGCCTCGACACGAACTTTTTCATTTTTGTCCTCCAACGCTTCCAGAGTTACGTCGATAAGCCCATTGTCCATTCCGAGAAATCGAACCGCGTTAATTGCACGGATTCGTTTGACAGCGGACTGGGATTTAGCATCCCGTTCAATGAACTCGACAAATCCAACTTCAGCAATTCTCACTATCTTGGCGTATGCATTCAAATGCGATTCCGGCCAGTTGTCCAGGTGTTTAATTAACTCTTCGCATCTGAAATCTGAAAAGACAAATTGTATACTGCTTCTTACAACTGGAGCTTGATGCGGATAAAGCTCAATGAGCCGCTCCAAGGAAGATCTCAAGCTGGATTTCCAAGGCGGTGGCTCGTAAGGTTCCATTCCAGGCGTTTCAAAACAATCGCTTAAAACCATTACAACTATTTCGGTTTTCAATGATCTGATGCCACGAAGGGCGTTCGAACAAGGGAGATCGACGGCTGGGTTCTTCGTTTCAAGCAGTTGAATGATGCTGCGCAAAATTTTGTCAGGGGAAATGTCCAGAGCAGAATAGAGCTGAATCAAAGCGCAGCGATGCCGAATCGAGTTCGCATTGTCGGAAAAATCAAAAAGGTCTAGACAACGGAATGGGACTTTTATTCTAAGGTTTTTTGTAACGTTGGGCGTAACTCCAAACGCTAGGACCAACTCGGCAAGCTGAATGGCTACTGCCTGTTCGGTTTTCTCCCCCAAAGCTGTAACGGCTCCAGCGACAGGTCCATGGCTCCAAAGGACTCCTGCCAATAGTTCGGTTATTTGACTTCGGTGCGAGTTTTTCAATTGCCTCAATACAACTTGGTAAATCGGGTTGGTGTGGCTTTCCTTAAAGAGCTCCTTGAACGGCCGGTCATTCCAATGCAACGCGGATAGCCAGGCATCAATGACTAGCAAGATCCTGTGATCCTTGAACTGCAATATGGATTGCCAAAGGTCCGAAAGTAGCTGTTCGCGGTTTGCGTCATCCACTCGTCGCTGTCCATGGCGGACCTCCTTGCCAAAATCGGTCGCCAAACCGAGTATCAGCTCGGCAGCAACCGTTTGCTGTGTGTCTTCAGGTGACTGAGCCGCTTGAACCAAGTGATGAAATTGCGGAGCAATTTGGAGTTTAGCAATAGCACACAAAGACCTTTGGCGTTTTAGGGGGTCACGGTCTGCAAGCCCAGCTTCGATCGGAGAACCCAGGAGGGAAACCTGGTTAGCTAGTAATGGCAATTCGGCTTCGTTGCATTGGTCAATCCTTTCTAGGATGACGGACATTTCAGACTCACCGCCGCGATTGATCAACGTCTGCAAGGCTGCGAGCCGAATCTGCTCGAAAGGGCTTCCCAGTGCCTGACCAAGCACCTCTACGCTTGCTAGATTTGAGCGTAGTCCCAATACACGGAATGTCTCCTGCAATGGCGAAGTTAAATAAACACTTGTTTGCACGATTCAATATCCTTGGAAATAAGTTTTCAAGGAACATCATCGGATTCCAGAGCAATATACTTAGGGGGATTGGTTGACGATTGCCTTTTCCATCGGCGAAACCCCGTTTTTTACTGATTGTCGAAGGAAATTTACGGGTTGTAAGAATAGAATCGACCCACAAGCTGGGTTGCCAACTACAACTAAGGCTAACGAAAACCCGCCGGATAGCATCTCCTCGAAAAAATGCGTCGCATCGAGCGGCATTGGCTATTGAAGGAGTAATAGTGAACGGCTACGATACGTTGCCCTAAACGCGCTGCGTTTCTTCAATTCGTTTCGTTTAAACAAACTCGCTGGCTATGTTCAATTCCCGTCGCCCCCCAAATGGAAAAAAAGTTCCTCGAAAAAGGGCGCGTCTACGGACCAAAATTAAAAAACGAGATCCTCTACTTGTCGAAGGCAAACGACCTCGACCTATGTACGTGGATTACAAGGATATTGAGCTACTTACCAAGTTAGTCAATCGTCATGGCCGAATTGTTAGCCGACGAAAATCTGGCTGCTCCGCTGCAAGCCAGCACGCTGTCAGTCAGGCTGTCAAGCGAGCTCGCTTCATGGCGCTGATGCCTTACGTTGGAGAGTAATGCAATCGGTTTTTTCCTCCGAGAGACGGGTCGAGTTCTGTGAGACCGATGCCGCTGGTATTGCGCATTTCTCGTCGCTCATTATCTACATGGAGCAAGCTGAGCATGCGCTGCTCCGGTCGCTTGGACTGAGTGTAGCTAGTTCTCATACGACCCTACACACAGGTGCGGAGTCTACTCCAAATTTCAGTTGGCCTAGAGTGAAAGTGGAGTGCGAATTTCTTTCGCCAGCCAAGTTCGAGGACATTATTTCTTTGCAAACATCTGTTGCTAAACTTGGTTCGAAGAGCGTCACGTACCAGCATCGATTATCTATCAGCGGCACCCTTATCGCATTTGGCAAAATGACAAGCGTCTGCTGTTATCGAGAAGACGGATCACTCTCCAGTGTCAAAATTTCATCGCAAGTTCGCGATTTACTTCTTCCATATCTCCCGTAGCTAACTATTCGTGACCGTAATAAGGCGAAATCATCAAGTACACGATGACGCCAGTCGTTGAAACATAAAGCCAGATGGGATAAGCGTATTTGGCAACCCGACGATGCCTTGCAATTTGATTCGTGAGAGCGAACAAAAAGGCCCGTAGCACCAAGGGAAGAACAACTAACGATAGGCCAATGTGTGAGATGAGGACGGCGTAGTAAAAGACCCGCTTCATTCCGCTACCTCCGAATACGGTTGAGCGATTCGTTAGGTGATAGGTTACGTAGCAAACCAAGAAAACAGCCCCAAGTGAAAAAGCAGTCGTCATGGCTAATCGGTGCATTCGAATATTGGCCATCTTCTGGGCGACCAAACCAAGGATCAGAAGAACGGAAGTTAGCGAGTTGATGGCACCAATTGCATGGGGCAATAGCTTGGTCCAGGCACCCAAATCCACCTTAGTTCGTATCCCTAGGAGAATCACTACGACCACGGGGATAGCGACAGAAAGAATATTTACCGCTAGGGTTGCTCGCTTCTCTTCAATGGATGAATTCATTGGATGATGACAAATCCGACTACTTGAGAATCCTTTTTTCTAAGCTAGACCGACAACAGTGTAGCATTTTGGCTAGGCTCTGTTACTAAACAGTAAAATTGTCGCCTTTCGCTCCGCGAAAGTGTTGCGGAATGGCCACTTTCGCGGAGCGAAAGGAGACTTTCGAAACAGAGCCTAGCCTATTTATAGCAACGAAAAAGGCCGATGGAGGAATCCACCGGCCAAGGGACAGACTGCAAGCCTGTCGGAGTACGGAAATGAAAGGGTTGTTTTGATGTCGACTTCTAAATTACAGAAGACTGCCCATTATTTCGTCGATCGCAAGTGAGAGTGCAAAATCTTGATCGAGGTTTTCATCGGCATCTTGGGTTGGAAGCAGGGTTGACCAATCGAGTTGATCGGCTGCCAATGCTGGTCCAATGTTGGATGAAACCAAAGCGAGATAAGAATCGAGTGACTGTATTGCCTTGGAGGCAACCATGCTTGGTTGGGGAGGCGAATCCGCCGAACGTCTAACCGGCGCAACTTCGGGAGCAGCTACGCTAGACTCGGAAATCCACTGATCTTTCGCAAAGCCCTCACCCTCTCCCCCACCGCCGGTTGTCTGCGTGTTGATAAAATTAATCACAGTCAATACGTCCAACGGACTGACGAATCCATCTCCGTCCACATCATAATAGGGCGGCGGAGTAAATAGTGGCGGGAACGGCAATGGACCAGACCCAGGTCCGGGTGGATTAAGGTAATTGATCAACTGGAGAACATCGAGCGGAGAAACTCCACCATCGCCATTCACGTCGAGTTTATTCGACGGATTGGTGTATGGGTTCCGATTAATAGTGACATAGTAATCCTCCACTTCTCCGTCCGGAGCTGGACCAGTAGGACCAAGAATTTCCTGCGAGCTCATGCGAACCCGCAATGCAACAGGCCCATTGGTCTTCGATGTGCTTGGGATAACGGTTTTCGATATCGGAATGGTATTATCTCCGTTTCCGATTCTGCCGCTTACCAAGATTTTTTCTGACGACTCGAAAATTCCGTTGCCGTTGGAGTCTAGCCAGGCGTTTATAAACGCAGGTCGAGAAACCAAAATCCCTTGTACGTTGACAATAATTGAGCCACCGAAGGATGCGGTCATCGGTAGTACGGTGACCCCATCGTCGGTATCCAAATCGATCACACGCGCATCTGCATCCGAGGTAACTGTCGGTCCGAGTGAGAATCCACTGACGACGACGTGGGTTGGGCCATTGCTTGCCTTCTTGGTCGCATAGATCGGATCCGCTGCGTCACCGTAATCAAGGCCATCACCCAAGAAAATGGTTATGAGCGTCTTGCCATCGAATTCAGTTGCTCGCATGGCGTTGCCGGCCAAATCGCGGATCCCGCTAACCGGGGAAGCACCTTGTCCTGCAACCCCACGAGCTCCTTCAATCAAAATAGTGGACGCAAGTTGAGTTAACTGAACACCTGGCAAATTGCTTGCCGCGATCCGATCCATTAGTAGTCTAGCTAGCTCCGAACTTGTCACCACTTCTGTTAGATCCACAGTCACTGGAATGGTAGCCGACTTGCCAGCAATACCCACGACTATCAGGACAGTGCTCGTCGCTTGGATTCGCAAATCTGGCTGAGTCCCAACCGCAATCAATCCTCCAGGTGAAACTGTAGCGGTTAGCCCAAGATTTGCACCGTTGATCGCGCCGACTATCGCAGCAGCTAAAGCATCTGTTGATGTCGTGTTCAACGGAACCCGAACGTTGTTTAGACCAACGAATCCATTATCGTCCAATTCAAATACCAGAGTGGTATTCCCACGTTGGATGGAGAATTGTTGACCATCAGCAACTCCGACCGGCAATCCATTTGCGGTAGGAATTTGTAATCCATACGTCGGAGTTGTCCCAGCTCGACCGGAAACCGAAATCTGACTGTCGATGGGCAAGACGGTAACAAGGCTATTGCCCAAAATTTGCAACTCACTGCCGCCAATAGCCTTCGCAGTCACGTTCAACCCGACGCTGCGAATAGCCGCCGCGACTTTTTCGGCCAAGATGCGTGGCGGATCCTGCGGATTAATTAGGATCTGAACGTTTCCCGTTCCGATGTTGGTGTTATTGTCGAACTCAAAAGTGACCCGCCTGAAACCGTCATCCACTTGGAAAGTTGCACCATCGACTGCGGTCGTCGTGAATCCATCGACCGAGGAGGGGACGCTGAGTCGCAGTCCCGTATCCAGTTCAAACCGTGTATTGACACCCGTCGAATCCAAAATGGTGTATATGGTGCCATCCACGATACTCTTTGGATCAACCAAACGAATGGCGGATTCGTTGGTGTTGATAAACCGAATCTGATAAACCGATTCACTGTCCCAAACGCCTGCCAGGGGCGTTAGCCGAACGATGTTGCTGGTTGAGTCATAGCCGAAGCGATAATCCAAACTCTCAACCAAAATTTGACCATTCTTGTATAGCAACACCGAGCTCGGAGTAACTGAGGTCGGGTTGACACCGGTGCCTTGCGATTTATTTCCGATCTGCGACGTATCTAGGATTTGAAAATCGAAGAAGTTAAACGTTTGATTGGCCAACTCAACAATACCAAGGGCGGGGTTCTTGTCTGCACCCAACGCATCGTTATCAAAAGGATTGATGGAAATTGCACTTGGACCAACAAAGTCCGCGCGATCCGCAGCTCCTCTGTCCTTAAAGATGCCTTCGCCGATGCCCGGTGGGGTTTCCACATTTGGGTCATCTACGCGAAGCATTCCATTGATGTCGGT
>JAYVPE010000303.1:0-5872 GCA_043757575.1 Pirellula sp. | reverse complement strand
TGTTTCTTTTTTTGCTGAGTGCACCATCGCTCCTTTCTCAAGATTTTTTAAAGCAACTCGAAGCCAAACTCTTTCAAAAACAGCAAGAGTCAAAAGCTAAAGAACAACCTCCCATAGCAGATTCTCCGGTGAAAGAATCGGGACCAGTACCTTTCCGGCTTCCTAGCGTTCTCGAACCAGAGGGTTTGACAGCACCGGGGCTTCTCAAACCATCGGGGCTTCTCAAACCGGAATCGGAAATCGAAACGCTAGAATTGCCAGCTCCCAAGGCCGAGCCGAAAGAGCCGCTCGTCAATAGATTGACCAAGCCAGCATCGCCGTTCCCACGAGCCTTGCCAAATAACACTGCCGCTACACAATCGATTCCAGGCGGCGGCGGATTCCTGGGGTTAACAGTGGAATCAATACCGGGTGGCGGCTTTGGATTGACGGTTGTAGAGGTTTCGCCCGATTCCCCGGCATGGAAGGCAGGATTTCGAAATGGAGACAAAGTCATCGGCGTTTCAGGTCAAGCGGTGTCTACGGTGGACGCATTTGCTGATCAGTTAACTCGATTCGCCCCAGGTGCACCAGTAAAATTTTTGGTCGATCGACGAGGAAAAACCGCTAATCTAATCGCGGTTCTTCAGGATCGAGCCATAGCTGGACAAATTCATGGGACACGCCCAGGTACGGCCATTGAATCGGAACCAGGTCTCTTTCCCTTGCCAGGCAGGCGACCAGGGCAAGCCTATTTTGGAGTCAACGTGAGCGATATGTCGGACGCCTATCGACGTCAATTCGGCATTCCAGCTTATCGCGGTGCATCGGTAACCGAAGTCGTTCCCAATTCTCCAGCCCATTCAGTTGGCCTCAAGCCAGGCGACTGCATCGTAGAAATCGAGGGTGTACCAGTTCATTCTGCTGAAACAGTATTGGATACAATCTTGCAATCGAAGCCTGGGCAAGTGATCTCGTTCTCATACTATCGCGGTCGTCAATTGACCAAAGCGAGCGTTCCGCTTGCATCGGATTTGGACAGCACTGGGCGAATGCTTTCGTCGATTTCACAAGAGATGCTAACACCCGAGTATGTTGCTAGCTTGCAAGAGGAATTGGAACGCGTTCACACGGAACTGTCCGAGACGCAAGTTCGATTGCAACAACTCGAAGCACGCTTGCTGCGCATGGAAAATAACCGATAGAGAATGCTCAGATCGACAACGCGACAGGTTCCGACTGCAATCGTATCAGCCCGAGCTTTCGTTCCGATTGTCCTACTAGTTCATCGCGAAAAACTTGGCTCATACCTAACGCCATCATCAAGATCGTGTTCTCGATCGAAGAAAACGAAACTTCATGAAATGCCATTTGAATACCATGAACGGCAATGATGCAAAAGCTGAGCACCGCGCCACTCCGGGCATAAGGAGATGCAGTGGGGTGCATCCAGACCACCCAGCAATTGCGAATCAAGCTGATCGCAGCAATCCCATAAAGCGTCGCTCCAATTAAGCCTAAATCGACGAGTAAGCTCAAGAAGGAATTATGGTGAACATAGCCGCGAATCGACTCAAGTCGGATTTGGGTGGTCCGGTCGTCGAGGTAGGGTCGGTTGTAAAATTGAAATTGGTTAAAGCCAAAGCCGGTGATGGGCGAGTCCTTGAACATTTGTATCGAGACATAGGCGAAGGCACCCCTCATCTTCGTACTCTCAAGCGTCTCGGCTTCGGAATACTCCCGTTTGAACGCGACGAGGCCGGGGCCGATCACGAGTCCACCGACAATTGCGGACATGAAAAGCGTACCAAGAGTTAGCGTTCGAGCTTTTCCTTGTAGCATGGTGGAAAGCAGAATGATGACGACTGCGCCAGTCCCTATCCAAATACTTCGAGTGTAAGTCAGCATGATTGCGAGCATGAAGAGCGGCGTCAATCCAATCGCCATCAACCAAGCCCACCGTTCTCGTGAGTAAATCCAAAGAGGAAAGGTCCAGAGGATCGCGAGGCATAAATTGAGACATATTCCCAGTCGCACCGATTGCACCATGGGGCCACGCGCACGGCCAAAATGGATTCCCATTTTCGGGTCACCGATGAATTCAGGAAAGACCAGAGTCCATTGCTTTGTCATTTCAAATACAGCGGTCAAACTTAGATACACACCAAAAAGTAGAATGACCGCAATCGCTGGCCAAATCGTTCTCGGCCTTAAATCGGAATGGCGAATCAACACGAACAAAAACGCCGGAATTAAATAGCCATTGAGCAAATGCATAACGGTCGATGGCTGGCCTACGAGCTCCTTTCCGATCGGTGTAGTCACCGTCCGAAGGATGAGCCACGCGAGGAATAAAAAAAGCCAAGCATCGGATGCGGTCAAGTTTCGAAATCTCGCCCGTCGAGTCCACGCGTCGTACAAAAACTGACCGAAGAGAGCGCATAACCAAACGCGGTCAACCGTTACTGATAAAACTCCAATCCTCGCAGAAACGAATTCTGGTGGGAAGACACTGGTGGTGACCAGAAAAACCGCAGTGCCCGTCAGAAGGTCGTGATAGCGCACCAGCGCAATTGCCCAAACCACTGCCGCCATGGCCATCAGCACAAATACCAAAACCACAGGGTAATTCCTTTTAGGCGAGCGGCAATTCGATTGCGCGATTGGGACATTCACAAAGCTCCGGTAAAAATATCGACATGAGCTCCATGCGAATGCGGAAATCCTCGAGGAATGCGCAATGCGACGACTCGGATCTAGAATCAGATACCGGGCAGACGAAATCGTCGGCGAACTCCGCATAATCAGAGCAACCGGCATTGACCTCGCTAATTCCCCAATCAAATTGTCTTAACGTAAAAGACAGGCTTGATAAAAGAAGCAACAATTCCGACGTGCTCCAAACTTGCAACCAGGGTCCAAGCATTTCCCCATGTCAATTCTTTACCGCGAAATTGGATTGTCGCTTTATCGATGGGCGACTGCGCGAACGCGCGCCAGAATGTCCGTTTCGTTTGCACAACAAAAGATGTTTCCTGGCGCTATCCTCTTCTACCACCGCGTAGCAACGCATTCGATGAACGGATGGTCCATCCAAAAACGCAACTTTGAGCGGCAGTTGGACTGGATATTAGCGAACGCATCCCCCGCTTCGCTTAACGAAATTCGCGAGTCGCAGTTGCTCGGAATGCGCGCTAGGCCGATGGTGGCCATCACATTTGATGATGGGTACGGAGAAAACTGCGAGTATGCAATTCCAGCTCTGATCGAGCGAGGATTTCCATGCACTTATTTTGTTGCGACTCACTTTGCTGAAACGGGAGAACCGTTCCCGCACGATGTTGCCCGTGGAGTGCCACTTAGACCAAACACCATCGACGAGATAAAAAACTTGGCGGACCAAGGTATCGAGATCGGTGCTCATTCGCATACCCACGTTGATTTTGGACGACCCTTGAGCGAAGCAGAACTTAGAGCCGAAATCACGGACGTTCGAAAGCGGCTGCAGGATTGGACCGGTCAAAGCATCGACTGCTTTGCGTTTCCATATGGTCTCAAGCAGAACATTTCACAAGAAGCGATCGATGTTGTCTTCGATTCAGGATTCAAGTGTTTTGTCAGCGCTGCAGGGGGAATGAATTGGCCCGGACAAGATGCCAATCATTTGCAACGCATTCACGGCGATCCGGGTATGGCTGCATTGAAAAACTGGTTGACTGTCGATCCTCGCAAAGTCCGTGCAAAGAGCCCGATTGAGTTCGTGCTCCGAACACCCAATCAGCCTAGTGCGATAGCGTAGCTCCATGGCATCCCACGAACTTTTCCTCGAGCCGAATCCGCAGAGGCCACTTAAGACACTCTTCGTGATCACTAGCATGCCAGTCGGCGGTGCGGAAACTCTCCTTGTAAATCTTCTGAGAAATTTTCGTCCGTCGCACGTCGTCCCCTCCGTTGCATGCCTCAAAGAAAAAGGGCCGTTGGGCGAAGAAATTGAAAAGGAATTCACCCTAACCGAGCACTGGCTCAAAAGCAAATATGACTTGCGCGTACTGCCAACGCTAGCCAGTCATATCCGCAACGAGAAGATCGACGCGCTCATCAGCGTGGGAGCAGGAGACAAGATGTTTTGGGGGCGGCTAGCAGCGAGAATCGCATCGGTGCCAGTCATATGCAGTGCCCTGCATTCAACTGGGTGGCCCGACGGAGTCGGAAGAATGAATCGGTGGTTAACGCCAGTTACTGACGCATTCATAGCTGTCGCGAAGCCGCACGGCCAATTCCTAGTCGATTTCGAGAAATTTCCGGCAGGTAAAGTCGTGGTCATTCCCAATGGCGTAGATACGATTCGATTCCAACCCGATCATGAATCGCGATCGCAGGTTCGAAAAGACTTGGCACTTGCTCCAGATACTCCGTTGGTCGGAATAGTCGCTGCATTGCGTCCAGAAAAGAACCACGCTCTATTTCTGAACGCAGCGAGCAAAGTGATCAGGGAAATTCCGAGAGCTCATTTTGTGATCGTCGGTGATGGTCCGGAACGAACCAATATCGAAAATACCATCGCAGCATTGAACTTGGGAAGAAAAATATCGCTGCTAGGAACAAGATCCGATACTCCGAGATTGCTGGCCGCCATGGACGTGTTTGCGTTGACCAGCCACAACGAGGCGAGTCCCGTATCGATATTAGAAGCGTTGTCTTGCGGTGTTCCTGTTGTCAGTACTCGAGTCGGATCCGTCGCAGAATCGGTTCACGATCACAGGAATGGATTCACCGTTGAGCCTGGCGACGTCGATGCATTAGCCGAACGCATCCAATACTTGCTCATCAACAAGGAATCAGCGGAAATGATGGGAAACGTTGGGCGAGAGCACGTCCAATCGCATGGTTCCTTGGAAACCATGGTCCGAAGCTACGAACACCTCATCCATAGCATCTTTGATCGCAAGACAAATCGCGTACAATAGTTCCTAATAGTTTTGTGAAGCAGTTTGTCTTACCGGCATAGCTGCGAGCGTGGGAAAAATTTCTTGCACTGAGAATGGATTTAGGTGGTCATTTGAACCTTCCAGAATTGCTACGGATGTCTCCAGTCCACCATCCGCTGATGGAGACGGCAATGGAGTCCGTTGTTCACGGAGCCAAGGTCTTGCGAGAACGATTTCAAACCACGGTTCGCATAGAAACGAAAGGCGTGGCCAACTTCGTCACGGAAGCGGACTTCGGCTCCGAGCGAGAGATCGTCAATACCATTCGGAATCGCTATCCTGATCATGCGATCATCTCCGAAGAGTCTCACAGCGATCGCGCAGACGCAAAGGATCTGTGGATTATTGATCCGTTGGATGGTACTAGCAATTTTCTGCACGGTATCCCACACTTCGCTATCTCGGTCGCCTATTACCGTGACTGCCAGCCAGAACTAGGAATCGTCTACAACCCGATTCGAGACGATTGGTACGTTGCAGTTAGCGGAAAAGGAGCTTGGCATAACGGTGTGCGGCAGCGAGTCGATTCGGCCGATCGAATCGATTCGGCCATGATCACGTGCGGATTTTATTACGATCGGGACCGAATGATGCAAGCAACGCTCGATACCATCGGAGACTTTTTTCGAAACAATATTCACGGCATGCGCCGATTCGGAGCTGCTGCATTGGATTTATGCAATGTGGGCTGCGGGCAATATGGATTGTTCTTCGAGTACAAACTTCATCCTTGGGATTATGCTGCGGGGCAGATATTTCTTGCGGAAGCTGGCGGTCGAGCGACAGACTGCAACGGGTTATCCCTACCGTTGCATCAAACCAGCAGTATTTGCGCGACCAATGGCCACCTACATCGACAAGCTCTCGATATCATTGAGCCCCATTGGAAGCGTCTTTGTGCTGGT
>JAYVPE010000302.1:0-5914 GCA_043757575.1 Pirellula sp. | reverse complement strand
CAATGATGGCTTGGTAAGCCTCCAGACCTTCGTTCGATTGAATGTCGAAATCAGAAAATTGATAGCCATAAGTTGCCCCAATAACTGGAACGCCATTTCGGAATCCGATTAGGTAGCCATAGCCCTCTTCGAAACACTGATGGGCATCATCGCCAAAATAATCCACAACCGTCGCCAAATCATCGGCGTTGCCTTTGACCATCTCTTTGAAAATTAACTGACTCATAGCACTTACTCCAATTGAAAAACACGAAACATAAACCAGACTAACCGACCAACGCGTATCGCCTTTGGGCACAACGCTTTGCGAACTCAGATTCCAGAACTCGGATTGCCTTTGAACGACGATCATAGAAACCAAAGTAGCTGGCTTGCTGACCTCGTTCACCGATCCAGCACGCTGCGATGTAGATGCCATCCAACTTGACCGCCACGATGCGGGAACCTGCCTTGATGCCATGAGATGACATTGCTTGTTCCGCTTCCGCATCCTGGAAACCAGACGCTTCTTGCAGTGCTTGCCGCAACTGCTTGACTGTCACTAGCTCCACAATTTCGACCGTTGATCGCATCCGAGTAACACATTCAAATTTCATAATATCACTCCTGGAAACATGGAAAAACACTGGGAAAACACTTGTTTGGATATGCCGGCTATGCCGAATCTTTGGAACAACTTGTTCCTAGACTCGACCATGCCGACTATGCCATCGACGATAGCAATGCCGCTTTAAGGGTTTCGCCGTCGACAGACTTCATCAGGCTGGCAAGCAACTTGTTAGTTAGGTCAAGGTTCAACATTCCAGCCATCGATTCCACTGGCTTTAGAGGCTCTGGCGTTGCTGCTAACGATACCGATGGAACCGACCTCCCGAATGTCGGCAAAACGTTCACCGCTTCGGCTACAAGCAAATGGGCAGGGTCCGTATAGGTACACATCGTCAATTCGAGCTTGGAATGTCGCATTGCGGCCATTGCGATTCTAGGACTAGCACCAGACGTTTGCAGCAACATGCAGTAACTGGTCCGAAGGGCATGAATGTCGATTGATCGTCCACGCTCCTTACGTGGAATCCCCGCTACCCTGCAATCGCGGTGGAAAGTACGGACAATCGTTTTTGGAATGGAAAATACCAAGTCCGTTGGCTGGATATTTCTATCCTCAATCCACGACTTAAGATCGTTCGCCAATTCGATAGGTAGATAGATCGTTGACCCATCGGAATTCTTCTCAAAATAGGCATCCATCTCGATCCGTGGCTTATCGTCCAAGATGACTTGGCTTGCCTTTAACGTTCTGATCTCGTTTCTTCGTAGCCCAGTCAACGCAATGGTTCGATAAGCCAATTCACGATGCCTGCCTTCCCTGACAAGCTGAGCGTAATACTTCGGGTTCCTGCTCAATAGTGCTTCCGCCTCCAATGCGTATGCGTCGATATTTTCGAGGGTGACATTGCAATCTTCCCAGCCGGAAGCGTTGTTGCTGAGTCGAAACGCTCTACGCCTCGCATACTCCGCCGCTGGCTTCAATCGAGCAACCTTGAATAGAGTCAACAGCTCGCTCTCCGACAGTGCTCTGCGTCGTCTTCTAATGTCCCCCTTGGCCTTCGGACGTGGTAACTTGTCCGCTGGATTGTCGCCTTCATAGTGCCCCATCATGATGCACCATTCCATGAAGGGATAAACCGCCTTCCGGTATAACGATCGGCTTGACGGTGACAGCAACGCTTTCCCAGTTACTACGTCCATTACGGATAATCCAAGGAACCATTCCAGAAGCCTTTCCTTAGTGATCTCCCTTACCGTAGTGAACTGACATTTCCTGCCAACGTGAAAGAGTCTCCCCCTTAAATCGTCGGTGTAAGATGGCTTTAACCCCTCTGCCACCTTGTACGAAATGAAGTCCAAAACTGTTTGCTCGTAATTGTTTACAACTCGTTTAACCATTGTCAAAACTCCTTAAAACCCTGAAAAAACGTTGAAATAGACGTACCGTTAGACAGTTTTGGTACACCTGAAAACTTCACTCAGACCGCTCAAACGATGAACGGTTCTCTCATCTCACTCTTGATTTGGTCCAACAACTTCAGTTGTGCATCCCATAGCCCTCGTTACAGCGATAGCCTTTGCCCGGTCCTCTTGCGCGTAGATTTGCGTCGTGTCTACCTTCGAATGACCTAACAAAATCGAGGTGACCACTAGCCCATAATCTCGGCTTGTCAACGTGGCGAACGTATGACGAAGCTGATTGGGACTCCACCTGTGACGATCATTCCACACCTTCGTTTCTGCATCGGAAAGATTGTCGGGAAGAGGATACGCCTTGTCGCAAGCCCGTAAGATTGCCTTGCCGTAGCTTCCGGTTGTGTAGCGGTCGCCAGCGGTTCGTTTCGGCTTAGATTTGCGGTTCGTACCTCGACGGTTCCCGCAACTTTCAGGCGTTACCCTCGCTTCGTTCAGTGCGAGACGTCTAGCCTTTTCGCTGTCCTTTGGCGAAAAACAGAAAGCATCGTTGGCCCGTGACAGATAAGGCAACAGGATATCTTCCGCTTCCTTTCGGACATAGATGATTCGATCTTTGCCCCTCCACTTGTTTTTGTGCTCTTTCAGTTTAATCGTCCAAACGTCGGACGATCGATCTACCATTTCAGGTTTGATCGAGCACACTTCCCCAGGTCTGCAACCCGTTGCTAACTGGAACCGAACCATGTCGGCCACGATCTTGTGAAGGTGAATGAGTGTGCCATGCACTACCTCTACCTCAACAGGCTCAATATCCTCAGCTTCCCGTAGATCGGTTCTGCCTTCCTTGAGCGAATCGACCATAGAAAGGGATTCGGCAATGCTTGACGGTACTAGCGATTCACTCGCAGCCCACCGATACATGCGTTTGATCTTGTCGCACAACTTATTGACGTACTGTCTCGATCGATTCCCAGTTCGTGCAATGTGCTCTCGAACCGCTTTGAACTGCATCGGTCCAAAGGACGAAGCCGGTTCGTTTCCATACAGGCTTCGCATTGCTGCAACAGCTGGCTTGATCCTCAGAAACTCAGATTCCGCACCGTCTCCATAATACTTCTTCATACTTTTCAGGTACGAAGTGAGTAATTCGACCATTAGCAGCTCTTTTGCTGGAACGCCAAAGGTCTTTGACTGGTTCGAAACTAACCATTCAGCCAATAAACGGTTGTATTTTTGCCGACTTTGTTTAGACCCGTACTCCCCAAGTAGGTAATCCTTACCTGACAAGGTGACTCGAGCCCGGACGGTGATTGTCCCGTCTGCCAACTTCGACACGTGTTTGCGGTAACTTGGTAGCCGCATTGGTAACTCTCCCTTAGATAGCCTGAGAGCGTATTTGGGAATGTTCCCAGATACGAAAGGCTGACGTTGAGAGTTCTAGAGAGTCTAGGAAACGAATTCAAACAACGAAAACGTTGGTGATTCATTCAGGGTGGTAGACGGGGCTCGAACCCGCGACCTTCGGAACCACAATCCGACGCTCTAACCAACTGAGCTACAACCACCATATTCCCAAAAATTTTAGTGGCTTCTCGCCGGTCCGTCAACTCTCTCGGCCTCGCCATGAAATCATTTTTTGGAGACTTGGCTGGCGTTTCGTTCGCTACTTTTCCACAGAGTTTGACGATTTCCTCTCTCCGTTTTTAGCGGCCTTGACCACCAATTGGTTCATTACCCTATTGATTCCAGAAGTTGACGCTGCAACAGCCGAAGCAGCGATTTTTTGATGAGCTTGCGTTACCGTGCCAGTCAAAGTGGCAAGGCCTTTGTCAACTGTTACCGTTACTTTGCATGGAGAGCTGATTCCTTTCACCGTCAGTTCCTGGATCACCGACTGTGCCAACTTTATATCTGCGCTGTTTTGGGACATCGTATCTCACTCGCCTGACAAAAGAACAAAAAGTTACCTTCTCACGCTACCACACTGTCATACAAAACCCGACTAATTCTAAATTTTCGGACAAAATAAATCGGAGCATACCGCCCAGTTTTGACTTGGAACTAAGAAACAACCACGCGTTTCGTTCGACGCCAATCGATGTTATCCTGTACATCGAACATAGGGAATGCAGACTCATTCAATTTCCAAAGGGAAGATCATCGTGGGAGACTCGGACGAAACGGATATCCAAGAAAGCCAGACCACGACTGCCTCCGTCGGTCCACCTCCGAAAGCGGCACCTGAATGGAAGCCGATTACTGCGAAGCAACGCCGCATACTCGGAACGTTGATGGAAAAATCCAAAACGACGCCAGATGCGTATCCGATGACTTTTGCTGGCCTCTGCACAGGTTGCAATCAAAAATCAAACCGCGCTCCGATTTCGAACTATAGCAGTGAACAAATCGAAACGATCGTCGATGAACTTCGCGCAATCGGGGCATTAACCATCGTCCAAGGACTTGGACGGAATACCAAAGTAAGGCACTATGCATACAACTGGTTGGCGATCAGCAAGGTCGAAGCAGCCGTCATGACAGAACTACTGCTTCGAGGTGAGCAGACCCTAGGCGAACTACGAACGAGAGCAGCACGTATGGAGCCCATTAATGACTTGCAACACATGACCGAATTGTTTAGCGAACTGAAACGACGCAATCTCGTTGTCGAATTGAGTCCGCCCGGGCGAGGGCAGATTGTGTCCCACAATCTCTATCCTGAATGGGAGCTTGAGCAAGTTCGCAAGTCAGTAGCTGCTGGCATATCTGCGATTGGAGATTCTGAAGAACCGACCAGTTCTCCGAGTCGCCAGTTTACATCGAGCTCAGTCGCAGGATCGGATTCGAGTTCTCGCATCCAAGGTATGGAATCGGAAATCGAACAACTCAAGGATTCCATCCATGATTTGCAAACGCGGCTCAGCCGACTTGAAAAAGACCTCGGGGTCATTTGACGTTTTTGCTCGCGCATCGCAATCCAAAGCAAGGCCTATCGACTGATTCGCATCGCGATCCATTCCTTGAAAACCATTTGCAAATTGACAAGCCCGCTTGCCTCAGGCAAAAACTCATTGATGGTCAAGGGACCGTAGCCGGATCGATAATCCGCAGCTATCGGCGACGCACGAACACCGGCCCTGGCAGCCAGTTTCATGGCCCGAGGCAAATGGAATGCACTTGTTAGTATTGCGCAACGTTTGTCTTGCCAATATTCAGGATGCTCTTTGAGCGAGGCCATTTCCGAAGAAGTATTCTGCCCTGATAACTCAGAAATAGAGTCTTTGGGAACACCGAGTTCCATCCAAATTTGTTTGGTTTGCTGACTGGGATCGTCCTCCTGTTTAAACTTGCCAAAAAGACTTCCTGCCAATTGTAAATTATCGCCCGTCGTTACTAATTTCTTTGCTTTTCCAGTCAAATAGAGTCTCGCCGCATAGCCAACTCGATCGCCTGCCTTTCCAAACTGGGCACGACCATCTGGAGTGGCGCTCGTTCCTCCCCCCAGAACAACGACGTAGTCAAAAGGTTCGGCGGCTGAAGGAATACAGGTCTCAATCGATGACTCCCATGCCTTAAATAGAAACGATGAAAAAATCGACGAACTTAGAACCCACATCAGACCGGTGCCACTTACCAACAACCAACCGGTACTACGTTGGCCGCGTCCCAGCAACACGACTCCAATCGCCAATGCCGCCACAATCGCTAAAAACAATGGCTGAATCATGTTTGTCAGCATTTTCTCTGCTGAACTCTTGCCACTGAGAAAAACGGTTGCGATTAAGGGCAAAAAGACGGCCGCAAACAGAACGCAGGCGGTCGGCTTAAGCCACTTGCAATTCAAGTCACCTTGAGGAATAGACATGCGTATATTTGAGTTTCACTTTTCTGGCAATCGAATAAAGCCCTGCCAATCCGGTGGGGCGGAGCGTCCATGCTGTGCAATAAA
>JAYVPE010000301.1:0-5942 GCA_043757575.1 Pirellula sp. | reverse complement strand
TCGTATGCGTTTCTGTGATCATTTGAAATCCCTTTTTATTTAACCGCAGAGGTCGCAGAGGGACGCAGAGTCAGATCGTCATTGAACGAATCTCTGCGTAACTCTGCGTTCTCAGCGGTTAGTTATCCTTGGTAATTGTTTGGGTCTGAATGCTGAATCAAGTGCGAGAACGAATCGGTCCAGCCAAGAATCGAATCAAGTTGCTTGAAAGCGATGAGCCCGCCGTCGGATGAACTGTTTTCGTCAACTTGCTCGATTTAGACCGTTCGACCTTGCCAAAATCCGAATGACAATTGGCTCGCAAAGTGTATATTCCTATTTGGCTTCCGTGCTTGCGGGTAAGGTGTTGTGAACTAACAACTTATACGCAGCCGGGGCCACTTCAATGTGTATTTGCATGAATAATCCGCGCTAGCGCATTGAGGCTCAAAATTTACAAAGTGAGTCCCATTGGGCGCGAGCCCTGAGCGCACTTAACAAAGGGACGCTCAGAGGTTCGAATAGTGTTACAATGATGACAGTCGCAATCAACAAACGACAAACAACGAACTGCGTTGCGCAGCGCACATGTCCTTTTTTAGCATCACATCACAATGAAATCACGACTAAGTTACTTGCTTTGCATTTTGTCACTATTGTCCCTAATGGCAGTGAAATCCTTTGCCGCCGAAACCGTGTCGCCAAACATCCTCTTTATTTTTTCGGACGACCATGCCCAGCATGCGATTTCCGCTTATGGTTCGAAGGTGAACAAGACGCCGCACATCGATCGACTTGCTTTAGAGGGCGCACGATTCACGAATTCGTTCGTCACCAACTCCATCTGTACGCCAAGTCGCGCTACTTTGCTGACTGGGCAGTATTCGCACCTCAACGGCGTGCCAGTTTTCAATCGCTTTGACGGCTCTCGCGACACGGTAGCCAAACATCTGCAATCAGGCGGCTATCACACGGGCATCATCGGCAAATGGCATCTCGGTTCTGATCCTACGGGTTTTGACCGCTGGATCGTTTTGCCTGGTCAAGGTGCCTATTGGAATCCTACATTTCTCGTCCGGGGTCACAAACTCACGATCGAAGGACACTGCACGGACATCACGACTGATCTAGGCATCGAATTTCTAAAAACTCGGCCTTCTGGCAAACCTTTCTTTTTGATGCTGCACCAAAAAGCCCCTCATCGCGCCTGGGAGCCTGACGAGCGGAATAAAGCTCGCTTCAAAGATCAAGTCATTCCAGAACCCGACACACTTTGGGACGATTACGCGACGCGTCCCACAGCCCTGCCGATCAATGAACAAACCGTCGCCCGCGATCTCACTCGCCGCGATCTCAAACTCGTTCCAAAGGATGACCTGAAAGGCCCCGCGCTCAATCAATGGTTCAACACCAAACCGATGGAATTGTTGATCGATGGCAAGACTCTCACAGGCCGAGAGCTCGTGAAGTGGAAATATCAGCGGTATATGCAAGACTACCTCGCCTGCGTGCAGGGAGTCGATGACGGCGTTGGCAAAATGCTCAATTATCTAGACCAGACCAACTTGGCGAAGAATACGATCGTGATCTACTCTGCTGACAACGGCTGGTATCTCGGTGACCTGGGGCTCTATGACAAACGATTCATGTACGAGCCCGGCCTGAATGTTCCGTTGCTCGCGCGTGGCCCTGGTATCAAAGCAGCAAGCGTTCCGAAGCAGTTCGTTTCCAACATTGACCTCGCACCGACCTTCCTTGACCTAGCTGGACTGGCAATTCCAAGTTCGATGCAGGGACGTTCGCTCGCACCGTTGCTGCGTGGCGAATCGCCTGCGGATTGGCGCACGAGTATCTACTATCGCTACTATCATGATCCTGGCCATCACAACACGGTAGCCCACCTCGGTGTTCGCACTGCGACGCACAAGCTAATTCACTTTTGGAAACAAGATGCATATGAGATGTTCGATCTCACCAAGGACCCTACGGAGCAGAATAATTTGCTGCATACGAAGGAAAGCGAACAGAAGCCGGAGATCGCGGCAAAATTTGCGGAGCTGAAAGCAGAGATCGCGAGATTGCAAAAGCAGTACAACGACGAAGGGCAGTTTGCAGATCCCGCGACCTGGCCTAAAACCAGCGCCGACGGCCCGTTCGACCAAAAACAATTGTTGGGGACCAAAACCGTCTCCGAGGCTATCGCAGCTACTACAACGGTTGGCCTAGGAACTACCGAATGAAATTTCGTGGACTCGCCGCAAAAACAATCTGAACGATTCTAATAGTTGCTACAATTTTTGGCTCCCCCTTTTTGCGATTTGCGAGTTACTAATGAATAAACCTGAGTTCCGACCTTTCTATTTCGCGCTTTGCCTAATTGGATTTTCGACAGGCGCGTGTGGTGACGAAAACGCGCCTATTGTCCATTCCTATTTAGTCATGGGGGCGAAGACTGCAATTATCGACGAAGACGGTTCGACGGCTTGGGAACATACCGGGCGGTCACGCGATGGCTTTGTGTTGCCAAACGGCAATGTGCTTTTGGCGTACAGTGATCGAGTGGAGGAATTAACTCGCGACAAGCAAATTGTCTTTGCGTACGAGTTAGCCAATGTGAATCGTGAGATCGGTACAACACAACGTCTTTATAACGGCAATACGCTCGTAACCGAATTGGGAAATCGCCCACGGCTGCTTGAGGTTAACGCAAAGGGAATAATCGTCGCTGATGTCCCACTTCAGCCAGAAACAGATAATGCTCATATGCAAACTCGCATGGCAAGGCAACTTCGAAACGGAAACTTCCTCGTTCCACACTTGCTTGCATTTGCAATCAAGGAGTATTCTCCAGACGGCAAAGTGGTTCAAGTATTCAAGACCGATTTTAATGAACTCGGTGGCCGAAAAGCGGAGAATTGGCCATTCACAGCCATTCGACTTGATAATGGAAATACGGTTGTCTCGCTAACGCATGGCAATAAGGTGGTTGAACTTGATCCGCGTGGGGCTATCGTTTGGAAAGTTACGAATGACGATGTGAATAAATTATTCAAGGACGCCTGCGGATCGCAACGACTTGCCAATGGCAATACGGTCATCGGAAGCCATGGCGCGTTAAAAGGAATATCGATGGTAGAGGTAACGCCCGGTAAGGATATCGTATGGTCGAGCGAACATCCGCTGGCCGCTGGCGTTCATCATTTTCAAATTTTAACGACTAATGGCAAAGCCGAACCAGGGACACCTTTAAAATAACCAAGACAAGCCTAGCCCAGATTATTCACGACCCGACGCTTACCGGCTTGTTGATTTAAATAGCCGCAACGCGTTAGCGTCGGTTCATTCGCCAACAACCGAGGCTAACGCCCAACGGCTAATCGTTATTTTTGTAAATCACATTAAATCAACAGGCCGTTACGGATCGGGTTACGAAGAGCTATCTGCATTTGAACTATTTTTCACAATGTCCATCGTAGCGGTACTTTACAACGAAAACTCGATAGACCATGAATAATCCGGGCTGCGCTCTGTCACAGCAAAGCAGACGATCGCGATTTCTATCCCTTAATTGCCGCGAAGGTGGATCGAGCTGAAAATTTAGCCATCAATTCAAAGTGACATAGGCGTTGCGTGGTGGAAATTGATATCCTTCCGCGCATGTTCGACTTTATTCAGACCAAAGAGTTAATCTCCGCATTTCGCGGATTTCAATATGACACATGGGTGTTTTTCTGTCGCTTTTTTCTCATATCCCTCTCGATCTGCCTTGGATTTTCCGTTGCTGGAAGGTCTGATGCTCAACAAATTCTCAACGACCCGACGGAACAGCAGGTGGAAGTTTTTGTCCTCGATCTCAACTTGAGAATCGTTTGGGGAGGCCCGAAGCCTGAGAGCTACAGCGGCTCGATCGAATTGGATAACGGAGTCCTATCCGGCACACAGCAACTCGGCATCGACCCGAACGATCCGAGTTTCATTCTCAAAGACTCCGATGGCCGCCTCGTTTTCGACGATCGAGAAACCCAATTCGGCGGCTGCGATATCCGAGTTCAAGCGAAATCGAACAGCCGATTGAAATTGAAACTCCAAATCGAAGATCCGGAAACTTCGCAGGCCATCACCAAAGAATACTCCTGGTCGTTGAAGTCTCTCCGCGACAATCCCGACCTACAGGAACTTGGATTCAATGACTGTAGAATCTCGATCGATCGAGTTCCAGGTGATCGATTGCGGGTCGTCACCCCTCGAAGCCATCTCGTTTACAACTCAGACGAACCCCTGAGCATTCAAATCCAACCGTATGGCTTACCATGGTTTTCGTCAACTAGTAGTCTCGAGTGCACGATCGTTCGTGTTGACGATGAGCACCAGGTCTTCCGAAAATCGCAAACGCTGTTGTTGGATAGTCACGGCAACTGCGAGGCATACGATGTGCCTACAGCAACGCCTAAGGAGGAGGGGGTTTATGAACTTCGGTTCAAGTTGGAACCCAAACGCATGTTGCCAGGCATTATTCTTCGGCATACAAGCATTGATCGTAATGTCCAGTTTGTAGTCTACAACAACATGCCCGCAGGACGGGTTGCAATTGCTCCCTCTCAGCGTGCGGACGATGTAACATCACGATGGAAGCCGTTACTTACCATTCCACCTAAGTCATTCGAAAGGCAGTCCCTTACAAACCTACTGGCAGGTAAAATAGAAACCTCAAGACGCTTTCCGTATTTCGAAATTGCCAAGTCGTTTTCTATTATCCCTAAAGAATCGCCTTTCGATCCCAATTTCGATTTTAACGATTCGGCCCTGTCAATTGTGCCAGGAGCTATCGCGAATGTTTCAATTGCTAATTTGAAGCCAGGCGAGTTGCATCGACTATCGATACAGTCCGCGGACAACAACGCATCGTACCGAGTATCAATTGCGTCGACGGGATCTCGGGAGCACAAATCACGTGAAGAGCAAATGGTAAACGAAATTTTCGATGTCTCGCCAATTCGAGCCGTCGACCGCGTCATCCATCCTTCCATTGGCAAAGGCGACGAGAAACTTGAAGTACTATTCTGGCCGAATTCGCGAAACGCAAAACTTGAAGTCACCAATCTCAGTGCAACCGAAGTTTTAAGTATTACAGAAACATTTGTCGACGTCTGGAATGAGACTTCGGAATCGCCCATCGCAAACCAGAATCTTGCCAATCAACACGGCAGTATCCTAGAACTTCACTCCGCGAACTTGCGAAGTGCATTGGGTTCACATTCTAATGGATACTCCGAGTCCAAGTCGCCCGTTTATGACGATTGGCGACTCTTCCTGCGCTTTGCAAAGCAGGTTGGGAACTATTGTAATGCAAACGGTTTCGACTCACTTGCAATGACCGTTCATACTGAGGGTGGTACACTTTTTCCCTCTTCGAAGCTAAATTCCAACGCACGCTTCGATACCGGTACTTTTAGTAGTGATGGCCGGGACCCATTGCGCAAGGATATCGTTGAATTGATGTACCGAGCCATGTCCCGATATGGAATTGAATTTGTTCCGATGCTGGAATTAGGCAGTCCGATTAAGGAGATTGAAGAATCGCTTTGGAAAGAGGACAACCGAGATATATTACAGCTTCGCGATAGTTCACGCAGTAGTTCTCATTCAATCAACCATCTCTACAATCCCCTCTCCGCGAGTGTCCAACAGGCCATCGCAGTTGGGTTAGTTGAGTTCGAAACCCGGTACAACTCTCATCCTAACTATCGAGGATTCGCATTGCGAGCGACCAACGCGTCACATCTCGATGTATCCATCCCAATCGACCAGACGAACACATCTATTCTCGATCGATTTGCAAGTTCGATGGGTGGCAATTTGCCCAAGGACGTAACTCAAAGAGAGCAGTTTATTGTTCAACGACTCCAGCCTGTCTATTCTCAATGGATGAAGGAATCGATTGCCGGTTTTCTTGGCAAACTCAG
>JAYVPE010000300.1:0-5985 GCA_043757575.1 Pirellula sp. | reverse complement strand
CAATTCGCAGACGGCACGCCATGACGCACTAAAGGCGCTTCGATCGCAAGAGACGAAAGAGAAACCTGGTTGGGTTCCATCGGCAGCGGAGATCGCAGTACAAGACGAAAAACGGTGCATGGTTCATTCACCATGTCGGCGGTGCTATGTCGGATATGTCCGTGAGCGTTGGCAACAATGGCCGAGGCGGTTCCGCGTGCGTTGAAGCGATCGACTCCGACGACGCTTATAGCTTCCTGGAATCGCATAGCGACGATTGCAAGGCACTTGAAGCGATGGATCGATACTTTGCCGACAAAATCACCGATGCGTAGCCAGGTGCTGTTTTTAAGCTTGAGGCTGTCCAGTTGGATGGCCTCTTTGCGTTTCATGGGTGCCAGGTGTCGCGACACCCGCGATAAATACTTTCGTGTTATTTTTCCTGCGTTTCTTGCACTTCGTTTGAATTGGCTGAAATGCGTTTCACCCAATGTTTTCATTGGTATAGTCGATGTTCCCATTGTACTTTTAATCCCTGGGTCCTGGGTTCGAGCCCCAGCGTTCTCATTGCCCCCAAACCCTGGTTTTTTAAGGTTAATCCTTGAGAAATCAGGGTTTTTTCATGCGTTGAATGGTCGTTTTGGTTTGTGCTCGAATGGTAAGAATTCGCACTTTCTCGCACCGTCCCGCACCCTGTCTGCTGTCGTTTCTGCTGGAAGCTAATGGACGGAAGTAACTAGCAAACGCCCGCGCAAGAGTCATTTGAATGGCGTCGCATGAACTTTCCCCCAATTACATGAGTGAACCTATTGTGATCATGGCAAACGTTGGGTCCGCGGGATGTCTTCGGATTCTGAATTCTCCTCTCTGCATCTCAGACATCATCACACCCATCGACCTTACTTCAAATCCGCTGCTGATCAGAAAAGCCGCAACGGAAGCAACGAATTCTTTTGTTTCTGACGTATGTTCAAAACGAATCATGACATTCGTGACGCCCAAGGCATTCAAATTCGAAATGACTTCCTTCTTTTGTGCATCAGTTATCTGCCTTGAGAAACTTGGAGCTACGTTGTAAACGGTGTTGTTCCCAATCTGGTTGTTCGTAACTATCGCTCCCGGGGAATTGACTACATTTATGTCTGCTTGCTGGTTCGATAGCGGCCAATACATCTTTGCAACCCGTTTTAGTAGATCGGGTCTCGCGCTCAGACCATGCCAGACGTCTTCCCACGCCCAGACTGAAACACTGAACAGATCTTGCTGTTTATGTTCGTCGTCAAGTTCACGGGCTCGCTTCTGCACCTTCGCGTCCCTTGGCCCGGTTGTGGCTAGGATGAAGCTTGCGAGCTTTGGTGTAAATTTCTTCGCGGCCTCAACTTCCTTTTCAAGTTCCTCTCTCGTAACTTCGCTCCACAACAGCCCATCCTTCTGTTTACATTGAACGCCTGCCCATCCCTTTTCATTTTGACCGAAGACATCAACGCCAGACTGTGACTGGCCACTGCGACCGTTCTTTTGTGCGTTAGAGTCGAGCCAAATTTCCCGCCACAGATCGAGACATAGCGACTCGAATGCTTTGGAGTCATTGGGTGGTGGCCATCGTTCAATGCCTGAGCTCATGTTTTGGGGGTACTGATTCTGCACTTGAAGTGATTATCAATTGATGTTGCTGATTTGCGAGATCACGTATTCGTATGATTTTGACTAAGCAGTCACTAGTTGAGTGCGACAAGGTCTACCCAAAATGTGTTTTGCCTAGCAGATGGACCGGGTTTGTATTTGAAAGCGTTGGCAACTTGCCGACCAAACCTCGGATAGGTTTTATCGGGAAGCGTGCATTTGCGACTAGCTAGCTACATCTTGACTACAGAGTAATTCCAGGTCAAGCAGTCCAAAAGCTACGAGAGTGTGGCCCGCTTACCATAACCGACCCAACGCCCGCAATGCTTTCTAAAGATCGTTCAAGGCTTCCGCCCGAATCAATTGCTCAAACTCGCTTGTCGATCGATCGGCCATCGCTTCGATGTCTTGCAGGCAAGATCCAAGATTCAGAAGCAATTTGGCTATGCTAACCACGGCCCCGCTGTCGTATCCACTGCAGGCATTCGTTTTACACTGCGATTCCGTTGACGCCCCATTGACTTTTAATCCCTGGGTCCTGGGTTCAAGCCCCAACGCTCTCATTGCCCCCAAACCCTGGTGTTTTAAGGTTAATCCTTGAGTTTTCAGGGTTTTTTCGTGCGTTGAATGGTCGTTTTGGTTTGTGCTCGAACGGTAAGAA
Source organism: Pirellula sp. (assembly GCA_043757575.1). Classification (GTDB taxonomy): domain Bacteria; phylum Planctomycetota; class Planctomycetia; order Pirellulales; family Pirellulaceae; genus JBKCUI01. The sequence goes on along the minus strand of JAYVPE010000300.1, from coordinate 3,722 downwards.
TTCGCACCTTCTCGCACCGTCCCGCACCCTGACCACTGTGATTTCCACTGTGGTCCTTGGTTCGTGTTCGTACCCGTCATGGACTCTGCGGAAGTGAACGAAGATCGTACTTTGGCGATGGCATCGGATTCAGCCCCTTCGTAAGAAATCCATTTCGGGACGGGCTAATCAATCTCGAATGTGTCCCTTGATATTCCAAACTCTCGCGCCATCGCGTCGATTTGCTTTCGGTTGAGCTTTCGTTCACCTTTGAGAATTTCGCTTACGACGGATTTCGGCGCACCAATCCTCACTGCGAAAGTAGTTTGATTAAGTTGATGCGATTGCATTAACTGCCTAATGATTTCCGTGTCGGTCGCTTGCTCAAAAATCACGTTACGGTCTTCGTAGTGCTCGACAAGATCGCTCAACGTATCGAGATAGATTTCCTCGCCTTCGTCCAGTGGTTCATGCGAAAGCAAATCATCAAGAACACCTTGAGCACGTGCAAGTTCCTTATCGTCTTTAATGGAACGAAGCGGGAACTTCTTAACGAGATCGAAGTAAGTATCTTTCCCGCCGCTCTTGAATGATTTGGTTGCCATGATTTGTTATGGAACTCGCTTGTTTTTTCGTGAATTTGGCGTTGTCTTTATCGGCGGCGGAACGAAACAGCCGCATTCCTCTTTCCAAACATTCAAATCGTACTCCCTGTGTGTCATTATCTTCAGGACGTAAATTCGTCCGCTTTGAAACCGAAATCTTGCAATCAATCTGAAGTCATTCCCGCGAATGTTGAACACGGCGCAATCTCCAACTTGATCCAATGAATATCCATAGGTCTGCTTTGCATCGGCAAAACACTCCCAGTTTGCTTTTCTAACAATAGCGTGCCAAGCGAGGAGTTGTTTCTTCGAATTCTGCATCGCAGGTGATTCGTAAAAATCGATTAGCTTCTTCTTGGAAATGACTCTCAAAATCGGCTCCTTTCGGGTCTGTCATGAATAATAGTTCGCAAATTGCGAACAAGCAAGATGGGAACCGCAAGTTCTCCGAGTTTGTTCGTTTGATTTCTCCGCAAGGTCTCTGTTAACAGGACCAGTTGCGACCGATGCCTTAGCTTAAGCGTTGGATTGCAGTTTGCGCCGAACGCAGTTCTGCTAGGATCGGTCCGAGCGTTTCAGGTGTGCATATTATGGCATGAATTCGCACCATGTCGAAAAGACTCGAACTCCTGATTGCATACCTTTTTGCAACCTTGTGTCCGAACCCGTTGCTGGTAGGCTTTCCGGTCGACTGAATGTCCCCGCACAGAGAGGCTCTGATTTTTAAAAACGCTCCGAATCATTTTAGATCTTCGACCTTCAATTTCATCAGTTCGTGCGAGTCGCCCACATAAAATCACAGACTCAGAGCGAGCGAGAATGTATAGTAGAGGCTGATCTTAACGCCTAACGAGCCTTCCTCTATGCACGACGCCACCCGAATTCTGGGCCAGATTGAATCTGGTGATCCATCCGCGTCAGAGCAGTTGTTGCCTTTGGTGTATGACGAGTTGCGGAAATTGGCGGCGGCTCGTATGGCCAATGAGGACCCGGGCCAGACGCTACAAGCGACGGCATTGGTTCATGAAGCCTACGTGCGACTAGTCGACGTTGAGAAATCGCAAAAATGGGAATCTCGCGGCCATTTCTTTGCAGCCGCCGCCGAGGCCATGCGGCGAATCCTCGTCGATCTAGCGCGCAAAAAAGCTGGACCCAAAGCAGGAGGCCATCATCAGCGAATCGACCTGTCCGACTGGCAAATCGATCTGGTTACGAATCCTCGCCTCGACATTCTGGGACTTAACGACGCTTTGGACCAACTTGAAGCGGAGGAGCCACGTGCGGCTAAAATTATCAAGCTCCGCTTTTTTGCCGGCCTTTCCATTCAAGAAGCGGCAGACATGCTCGAGATTTCTCTCTCAACTGCCAAAGCCGATTGGTCCTACGCCAAAAACTGGCTGCGAGCTGAGCTTCAAGAGTCGAAATAGCCAAGGTGTCTCAAGGAAATATTGAAACGGCTATTTGTCGCACAGCTCAGGCTGAGCCGCAGAGCCTGGGCTGTGCGACAAATAGCAGTCCGCAAAAATTGTGCTTATGCGACTTGTGTTCCGTTGAAAAGTGACGTGAATTAGAGTGGTATATCGAGATTGCCGAAAGGAACGAAAGAAGCCGAAAAAAGGATTTGCCAAGAAGGATTTTGACAAAAAATTAGGGGCAAAAAAATATTGGTCCAACAGTTGGCGGAAGCGATAGTAGAACAGTTGTCCCAACTGTTTCCGCCCTGCGTCTGGGCAGTATCGCAGCCAACAGCCCACCGAAGATGGCCATGCGAATAAACAAAGATTGTACTAAGGACCGTTCGATCCGTTAGCGTCGCCTTTCGCTTCTAGGCTATGAATTTATTGAATCGCTGGGAAAGTAGCAGGCACACTCCGTGTGCCGTAGCCTCAAAAACCAAAGGTTTATGCATTGCGGACGGCACATGGAATGTGCCTGCTAGTGCGCCTTCGAAGGCGATTGAACAGATAGGTGAAAGTCCTATCCAGGGTAACGTTACCTCCCTGAATCCAACAGTGGTAACTGCGTTTCAGCAATGAAGGGTGGAGAGCAACCTGAGGAGAATAACCAGTCCGTAGCGAAAGCGAACTCGATTCGGCCAATCCTGTCGGGGAGACTGCTGGCAAGTGTCGAACCCTTGTCCGAGCGACGGCCATCCCTTGATCCTTTGTAACGATCTGCCAGAGGGATAGACCCGGTCAAGCAACGTTGGGTGCAGTAACGCGCAGATGCCAACGTTGCGAAATGGAAGTGCGGTGGTTGGAGTCGGAATGGTTAGAAGTTCAATCGCGATAAGAAGGGAGATCTGTTTATGGCCAGGAAACAAGTCCTTTTGGTCAAATGCCCAGCCGGAGATACTGGGTTACCAACTCCAGGCTATCAGTCGTATCATCAGGGCTGATAGAGCGAAATCACTGATGTGATACCAGAATTGGACAAGCACCCATGAACAGAAGTCAGAAACGCCATAGTAGCTGTGAAGCCAAGACAACATAACTTGGTGGAGCCAAGGGCGGTAAGGGAAGTAGATGCGACGATGACCAAACACGGAAACCGTAAGAAAGATTACGTAGCAATCACAGTGCCGTTTTCGGCTACCCCGAGAGCAGAGACACCGAGCATCGCTCAGTGGGCTCATCCGCTCGTTTGGACAGAGAGCATGTTGTCGACACTTTTAGAAAACAAAGTGAAAGGGGGAAGACGGCACTGGTCCATGTGCTTGAGCCAATCTTTGATCACACTTTTCATGAGCGAAGCTTCGGCTTTCGCCATGGTCGGGGTTGTCACGATGCACTTCGGTGCGTCGAAACGTTGCTCAAGGAGGGACATGTCTATGTAGTAGATGCAGACCTAAAGAGCTACTTCGATACGATTCCAAAAGATCGCCTGCTTGACATTGTGAAGCAGAAGATCTCGGATAGTGCGGTGTTGCAATTAGTCAAGAAATACCTTGACCAGGAAATCATGTCCGAACTTTCGACATGGACACCGGAAGCAGGCGTGCCTCAAGGGGCCGTTCTCTCTCCGATGTTGTCGAATGCCTACTTGAATCCATTGGACCACGAGATGTCTGCTAAGGGATTTCAAATGGTGCGATATGCAGATGACTTTGTCATTCTCTGTCGTACTGAAATGGAAGCC
>JAYVPE010000299.1:0-5991 GCA_043757575.1 Pirellula sp. | reverse complement strand
AAAGCAAAGCGAGAAGAGCGCCTTCGCGTGTATGGTATGGGTGTACCAAATTTGCAGCGAGCACGCGAAACCGTTGAAAGCTACACAACGATGATCATTGAAGACTACATCCAACCATTTCGGCAGAATGGTTCGAAATCAGCCTCCAATGAAATGCACATTCACCGGTTACCAATTCCGGTTGAAGTATTGCAAGATCTAGGCAGCACGCCAGTGAGAATGAAGGTTACTCTCTCCTACTTCGTCGAACCAAATCCGCCTAGACGAGGATATGTCGCACAGTTTCGGTATGCGTCGCATGGACTCCGATTTTCGTTAATTCGCTCCGGTGAGAGCCTTCTCGTTTTTCAAGACCGACTAACACGCCACGACTGGCCAGAAGATGATGAAGGGAAACGTGTTCGACCTAGAAAAGCAGTTGGTGACGAACGAGCTTGGGAGTTAGGCGAGACAGTTACCACCAAGGGTTCGATTCACTCCGATGCTTGGACTGGAACCGCAGCGGTACTTGCTCAATCTGGTCACATAGCGGTCTATCCCGTAACCGGCTGGTGGCTGGAACGAATGAAGCTCGGGCTGGCAAATAAGAAAACAAGGTACTCGCTGGTCGTTTCGATCTCAACGGAAGCCAAGGATGTCGAGCTTTACACGGCGGTTCAGAACCAGATAAAAATGCTCACGGCAATCACGACTTAATTGGAATGCTAAGTTGATGTTTCCCATTCCCCCGAGTGTCTACGAGCCGATGCATCCAGAAGTTCTAAGCCAAATCGATCTCTTCCTTCAGTCAGGTGATTACGATCCATTATTTTCAACGTATGACGGCACGGACTTAATCGACCGATGCAAACGTGGCCATAGGATATTGGTAGACTCTCTCAAGCGAAAGGTAGCGACATCAGAAAGCCGAGTTCACATACGCATTCCCGAAGGAATCCCAACGGACCTTCGGCGGTTCACGCGATCCAGGGTCGAACCAATGGTGCGAGGGCTTTTTAAGAAGGTTGAACAAGAGGCGGTACTTCTGTTAATGGATGGTTGCCTAATTGTTTTGTTACCCAGCACAATCCAAGGGATCCTCGATTCAGCGGATCTGGGAACTGCTTGGAAACTTGCCAATCTCTACTTGCTGAGCATTGATGCAGAACCAATCTCGAGCGAAGCACCTTCGATTGTTGGCATGTCCGTCGGCACGAAATGCTATGTTTCGATGTCATATTTCGACAAGAGCCAACCGTTTGATGACTACGTCGTTCATGAGGCGGCACATCTCTTTCACAACTCAAAACGGAAGCCGATCGGGCTCCACGTTTCAAGAAAATCGGAGTGGCTGCTACCAATTGCGTTTAGTAAGCGAGAGCTCTTCGCATATTCCTGCGAAGTCTACAGCCGCATTCTGCTTCTCAGCAAAGACAAACGTGAGCGTCTGTTGGAATTTGAGAAAGCCAAGGACTCTTTCTATCCCGACGATGAGCGAGTTGATACAAATCAACTTTTCTTTATTCTCAGAGAAGCAGTTGAAGCGCGAGCTGGTTGGAAAACTATCTTGTCACATTGTGCGACGAGCTAGCTAACGTCGATATATCGAATCAGCTTAGCCGTCATGACGCTCTTCGAATGATTAAACGGTGATCGATCGCGGCTGGATTCTCCCACGGGGTCTGTTACCACACTTTTCGGGCTAAAGGCATCACGGCATACCTTGAGAATGGCGGCACCGTTGAAAATACTCAAACCATCGCTGCACATGAGAGCCCCAGAACGACAAAGCTCTACGACCGGACAAGTGACGAAATAACTTTGGACGAGATTGAGCGGATTCGAATCTAGCGAATTGCGAGGCTCAAATGCTTGGTTTGTGCTCGAAAGTTTGCTCCCTGAGCTTCTACCTCTAAGCTGCATCGTGCAACTTGTAGTTGCTTATCGTCCTATCCTGTCACGATCTCAATCAGACCGGCCAGTAACTACGCGACTAAAGTTGAGTAGCATTGCGATTCTGGCATTATTTTGCTCCTAGAGATCTCGATCAAATTGGCAACCAGAAAATCCCCTGGAGAAGGATGATACAGTTAAAGTTCAGTTTTGAGAGTTTGGAATCGCCCGAGCTTTCACTCGCCAATTTAGGCCGACAAGTCCCCACGCCAGACAACCGCTACGGTTCTGTGAAACGAGTGTCCGTTGTCTATGAGGGTTCGCTTCAGGATCGCCCCTGCATCACTGGTACCGAGGAAGCAAAAACGCTCTTCAAAAGCTACTGGAAGCAATATCCTGCCAATGATCAGGAGCAGTTCGTGATAGCATGCCTGGACACGAAGCATCGTGTGCAATCCATAGTCAGAATTACAGTTGGAACGCTTGATGCGTCGCTTGTTCATCCGCGTGAGGTTTTTAAGCCAGCCGTAATTGAGGGATCCGCTGCAATCTTGTTCTCACACAACCATCCATCAGGTAACCCAGAACCGAGCCGGGAGGATATCCAGGTAACCGATCGGCTCACTGAGGCTGGAAGGATAATGGGAATCTCGGTCCTTGATCACATTATCCATGGTGATGGAACGGGGGAGGTGCGGTCGATTCGGGAGCAATAGCATTTGGTTAAAACGAAATAGGGTAACAACCAGAAGAACATGGCATCTTGCGAGTCAGCTTGAAGGATAACGTTCGAGCAAAACAGATGACATCGCAGAATTTCGACCGGTTTCGATCACTCAATTCTTTGCTAGACTGGTCACGCAACTCCCGGATCAACTGAATTATATTTGATGGGCTTGATCACCCCCAGATGACGCTGAACTATGCAACAAATTCCAGAACAAACTTGGCATTCCCTACCGCGCTTTGCAATCACCTTTCATGTGCTCATCTCAGTGCGACTTCGAATTAAACTCCGAGCGATCCGGCAAGAGAAAGGGCTCTCGCAAGAGCGACTCGCCCTCGATGCCGGTATGGACCGCACCTACATCAACTCCGTTGAAAACGGCAAACGGAACATCTCACTTTGCAACATCGTCAAGCCGGCGAAAGCGTTGGGGATGACATCAAAAGATTTTTTTAAGTATCCACGGTTCAACGTGCAATGCCCACTCGTTAACCGAGATGGCTCAATTTGGAACCGGCATTGCCAACGGCGACGGGCTTGGCATTGCAATACACACCTAGAGTTAGAGCTTCGTGACTATTGAAGAACACCTCAGCGAAAAAAACATGTTGACTCGCTCTTTCATCGAAAAGGAGAACTTCGCCTTTTCCTATCGGCCCCCTACTTCCGAAACAGAACTTCTTTATCGCATTGAAAACATCCTGTGCCGTGACGTGAGGAAACGTTTTGACAAATTTTCGCGAACGAACAAAGTATCGGAGTGGCTCGTCCGAAACTGGATGGTTGGGATGTTGGCTCACCATTCCAAAGACTTGACCATCACTAGCCTCGACGGCTCGCCAAAGTGTCGACGTAATCGTGTTGCCAAAAAGCTTGCTCATTCGTTTTACGTGTTCGAAGTTCAGCTTTGAGTCGTTGAGATGGCCACGAAAAACGTCTTGAAGAAACAAAAGGCGTCCAGCAGCATAATTCGCTTCAGATTCGACTTGCTGTTCACAAGCGAGGCTCAGAGTACGTTTCAAATCACCGTGCATTACGGCTTCGTGCCACGGCAAAATACTATGGCCAATCTCGTGAGCTTCACCCCAACGTTACTTTGCAGAAGGTAGCTCTGAATCAATCAGGATTCGCTTTCTATCTGGTACCCATAGTGCCTTGAGGTCCCACTTACGAATTGCATCAATGAGCAATGCAGGTCGGTCAATTATCTGCTTGCCTGCAACTTTCAGCCGATGGATCGTCTCGTTGATTGCCCCAGTGTTCGATGATGAGTAGAACGCAAAATCGAGTCGAAGTAGTTCTCGAACGATTTCAAGTCTGAGCGGTGGCTTAGGATTATCTAGGTCATTTAGAATTTTCGTGATCCGTTTATCGATGTCATTCGACGTCTTGGAATCGAGATAGCAGTTCTTCAATCACGCATCCCCCCATCCGAGACCTCGACTAGTACCTTCACAAACTCTTCTAACGCTTCGCGCTCATTGATTGTCAGCTTAGCGGTCGACTCAGATCGAGCCGCAAACTTCAATGCAGCATGACTGATTTCTGGCCGAGGTGCTGCAAGCCCAGCCACTTCCATGAGCCGTCCTTCGGGAATTTTCAATGCCTTTGCAAGCTGATAAACCGTTCGAACCCGTGGAATGGTCTCGTCATGCCTTTCGATCTCAACGATCTCGCTCAATTCGATATCCGCTTCATTCGCAAGTTGCTCAACTGACATTCCCAACTGTCTTCTGGCGAACTCTACTAATCGACCGAAAATTCGTTGCACATCGGTGTGAGCAGGAGCGAGCAAGTCGAGATCACAAGCCATCCCGCCAACAGAAACCGATTGGCATGTGTCTTCTACTTCCGCCATCCGTAGTAGCCACTCTCTTGAGGGGCCAGTTCTATTTGATTGTTGTGTCATTTATAGCCTCCATCAGTTAGGAATTTTTCGGCTCCGTCTTGCGTTAGTTCGAAATACATGAGGTCTTGTTTCGCAGCATCGCGCCCAACCTCCACCATCCCACACTTTCGGTAGAAATCCTCTGCTCTCGGTAATGAGTGAAGACCAACTCGACCCTTAAAACCCTCATCGAGACTTTGCTGCACGGCTCGCCAAAAAAGCTGCAATCCAATTGTTCTGAAAAGTCCAGGGCGATTGATATCATGAATCACCCAGTTCCAAGGAGCTATCTCCAAAAAATCTAGGTAGACAAGTGGTTTGCCACGATCGGCTTTTAATCTCACTGAATATGATGCGGTTCGCGTCATCATCACTCCCTGCCACTTCTTTTCGCAAACCAACCCGAACCCGGACGATTCAAGAAGGCGTAACACCGGTGCTTTCTTGGACCAATCCCAATGCAGACTTTGCGGCCAATTTCGACGGTCAACACCTGCGGCAAGCAACTCTTGCATCAGGTCAGATCGCACTGGACTCCACTCTCTTTCGACGATGAGCAAATCGGTTGGTACCAACCCTTCCAAAATGGTTGCAGCCAGGAAATCACCGCTTGCGCGAGCCTGAATCGAGATATCGAAAGAACTCACAATACCATTACCTCAGCCTTTTCCTTCTTTGCTTCGTCTTCAAAAAAAAGCTTGTCGCCTCGATCGATTCTAATGCTCACCATCTGGTACAGGCGAAGCGCTTGCCGAATAACCGCAGTTTTCGACAGGTCTTTCTTTTCCGACAGTTCGTCAAGTGCGAGCATTTCAGCATCGGTCAAATTCAAAGTCATCGTCTTTTTTGCGGCCATTTTGTTCTCTCCTACACTTAGTATGGATTATTCGGCTAAAAAGTCAATTGCCTTTAGCTAAAAGATAGCTATAAATTAGCCGTTGAGCCTGTCGTCGCAACGGCGTCAGGACTGAGGTAGCCGCTTTTTGCAAGGGATTTAACGATGGCGAAGAAGAATGTGCATGTTGTGCCGCAAGGCAACAAATGGGCATGTCTAGCGACAACTAGTTTTCGGCAGTCGCATTGCCTCAACTAAATGGATACCGAACGATATTGGTTGCCTCAAGTGTAAGATACCCAAATCGTGGAGTTCTACTATGGAAATGCAAGCCGCACTTCCCTTACTTGGTCCGACACCGACTGGCCTTATAAGCCTGACGTTGTTTTCGAAGGCGGCAACCGGTTGGTTGCGCCCAATGGATTCATTACCAACACGGACGACATGTCCCTTCTCACGGTCTCAATGGATCCCAAGAGCGATGCTCTTTTGGCCGCTTCCAAAGACACATCAGCAGCGACGGCAATAGCTGCACGAATGGCAGCGATTCTTCAAGCGGATTATCCAGATTATTGGCCGGAATCGATTCGAGCGCTAATCGTTCATTCAGCGGAATGGACAGTGCAGATGAGAACCGAGTTCCCCAAAGCAAAGCGAGAAGAGCGCCTT
>JAYVPE010000298.1:0-5993 GCA_043757575.1 Pirellula sp. | reverse complement strand
CCGCCACATAGATCGCACCATCTGGCCCCATCGTCACATCCGTCGGCGCGAACCACGAGTCGTTAGCGATCAGCAGCTCGCCGCCATGGGCGGTCTGGACAGTAGAGCCGCGAGGTTGAATGGAATGCCAGTAAACGCCGTGCCCGAGCAAGTCTCCTGCAATGTATCTATCGCGAATAGTTTCAGGAAACGTATCGCCCTGATAGACGATGCCGCCGACCGTCACATGCCCACCGCGGAAGTTTTGATGAGACGAGTGATCGAAGTAGCCATAGGCATGGGGATTATGCAGAGCTCCATGCTTTCCAAACGATTTAATTAAGTAGCCTCCCTGCACGCCATGCAGCAACGTGTGCCCACCGTAGTTCGTGCTATACAGCAGCCGACCAGTACGATCAAAATCAAGCCCCCAAGAATTGCCGCCTCCCTCGCAAAACAACTCGAACTCTCGTGTTATCGGATGATATCGCCAAACACCTTGTTGAAACTCGATGTCGCGAATGGTGGCTGTAACTGTGCTTCCCTGACAGCCATACAACCATCCGTCAGGGCCGAAGGTGAGCGAATTCGCAACGCTGTGAGCATCCTCCATCCCGAATCCCGTCAACAGAACTTCGGGGTCCGAATCGGGAACATCGTCACGATTGCGATCAGGATAAAACAGTAAGTACGGAACGTTTAGCACAAACACGCCGCCATGCCCGAATGCCATCCCAGATGCCAAATTAAGTCCGTCGACGAAGTCGCGACCGTGGTCCATTCGGCCATCCCCGTCCGTATCTTCGAGAATAGTGATTCGATCCGCGCCACGCGGGCCATGAGGAGGGGGCTCCGGTACGCGATCATACTTCGTCCTTGAAAAACGATCGACCGATACGCGAGCTAGCCCGTTCGGATTCGGGTACTGTAGGTATTGAATGACCCACAATCGTCCGCGATCATCGAACTCAATCGCTACCGGCTGCCGCACGAGTGGTTCCGCAGCTACCAAGCTCACCTCAAATCCTTGAGGTACTTTCATCTTTGCCACCGCTTGCTCGGCACTCAAGCCTTGATTATTCCCCTGAGCTATTGCCGATAAACCGTTTAAATCCAACAAAAAAAACGCAAAGACGAGCCAAATTAAAGTCCTCATGAATAGCCACTTTTGGGATCGCACTTCTCTACTGTTCATGGAACGGATTATCCTTAGACGCGTTTTCATCCAAGTGACCCGCCGGTGTTCGGTGAAACGCAACGCATGGTTAGGTAAACGTTAATAGGAATTGATTCCTCGAGAACTGATTGTGCTGTCGGGGGAGGGAGGACGCGTCCATTCTAGGTTGAAATTCTGAGTATGATTTGACTTGAAATGAAAATGCGGTCTATTAAACTTATGCGGCCAATTGCACCCTCTGGAGAGAAAACTCTTTTGTACGACTTCGGATAATGCCGATTGTCTCTAAACGGCCGACAAAATTTGTTTTATCTGATCAGGCAAGGGGCGGTCGAATGAGAGCCACGTTGTACGATACTGGCACCGCAGTGATCAATCCATTACCGTAGCTGCCGTGGGTCAGCGACTTGTCATCTTTCTCAAATTGTCATCTTTCTCAAATAGGATTCAACATGATTCGTCATCAATGGTTGCTCGGGGTCGTTGTGTTTTTGATTGCTAAGCTAGTAGAAAACCCAAGCTGTTTCTCCCAAGAGACTCGTCCTAATGGAAAACTCGTGGCGGCTATCGATCGTCTCGTTGAAAAGAGCGGCATACTTGCCACCGAGCCAGGAATTGCAATCCTGGTTCGTCAGCCCGGAAAACTTATGTTTCAAAAGGGCTATGGCCTGGCTAATATCGAGTCAGGCAAGCAAATTACCAGTCGCACCATGTTTGAGTTAGCTTCCATTTCGAAGACATTTACGGCAACTGCGATTTTGATTTTGTACGACCGAGGGCTGCTATCGATCACAGATGACGTTCGCAAGTATTTGCCGGAGTTGCCCAAGTATGAACGGAACGCTCCGATTCTCGTCCAGCACTTGTTGAATCATACGTCCGGATTACCCGAGTATTTCGATCTCGACGATGTGCCGAAAAGGCATAATACATATTGGTGTAATGAGGACTACTTGAGTGTATTTTCCAAGCGGCAGGATGAACTGTCGCCAACGTTCACGGCGGGCAACAAATACGATTATTGCAATACCAACTTCATGTTGCTGGCGATCATTATCGAACGCGTTGGCAAGAAATCGTATGGCCAATTTCTGCGAGATGAGATTTTTACTCCAGCGGGGATGGAGCATTCATTTGTTTACGAAAGGCCTCAGTCCGCCGATGACAATCAAAAGGCTGGCTTTGTTCGTGCAGTTGCATACGAATGGAACAGAAAGAAAAAGAACTGGAAGCTAAGTTGGGGTACTCCACCGGACCGCGCTGAAGAATATCTCACCGTGGGAGATGGTGGAATCTGGACGAATCTCGAAGACATGGCTCACTGGGACGATGCTATCCGCGCTCGCAAGTTCTTAAAGCCGGAGACTTGGAAGTTGGCGCTTACACCTTCGAAAATTCGAAATGGGAATCACATTAACTACGGCCTGGGATGGACGACGTACTACGATCAACCTAAGAAGATTTATGGCTTTGGCCACGATGGCAGTTGGGGAGGTTTCAATACTTCGTACTATCATTATTTGACCGCAGACGTAACAACCGTGGTGTTAAGCAACCGCGGGAACTTTGATACGGATAAATTCTGGACTAGTTTGGAGAAGATTATCGAAGACCACAGTGAGCAGACAAGATAGGACACGCACTCAATCCGCTGCAACTTTTAAAACAAAGTCCATACCAAGAATTCCTAGCTAAAACGAAATTTGAAGTGACCTCTTTCCGTGCAGGAGACCCTCGTAGGACTAAAACAAGTTTTCGCGCTCCGCAAAATGAGAGATCAATTCCCGATTGATCGAGTAGTTGGTTTAGCAACTCGCCAGCCGGTCCGATGAATGGCTGCCCCTCAATGTCTTCTTGATCTCCCGGCTGCTCCCCGACAATCACTATGCGTGCGCTCGTTGGCCCCACGCCGAAGACCGTCTGCGTCGCGTGCTGGTGTAGGTCACAAGCTTGGCAGCACGCAGCGGCTTGCCTAAGTGACTCTATATCAAGTGGCCCTGCATCCTTATTACTCGGCATAAAGTTAGCAGCCGTTTCCGCGAAGCCTTCCTGGTTCGCGATCATGTTTTCGACCCGAGACGGTGTTGACCATGTTCCGTTAGGCCAGTTATGGACCGTCTTTGCCGAAGTCCTGGGAGATCGTCATTTGGTCCTGCGCGAATCTCGAGCGTTCGATTTGCGTCAATTTGACTTGCCTCTGGTATTATACGCTGCCCCGTGCACGACTAGGCATTCATCAACCAATGCCATCGGTTGGGTGAAAGACGCTAGCAACCAGGATAGTAGCCCACATTTGCGAGTCGGCATTGCGCACGGAAGCCTCCAAGGATTGTCGCCAGATTTCAATAACGACTATTTTCCGATGACTCACGAAGAACTCAATGAAGCTGGGATGGATATTTGGTTAATGGGGCACACGCACATTCGATACCCGGACCGAGAATCAGGAAAAGGCGATACTGTTTTCTACCCTTCGACACCTGAGCCAGATGGATTTGATTGTCGTCACAGCGGTTACGCTTGGATCATCGATCTGAAGGAAAATGGTACGCCGGAGTATCGTTCCGTAGCTACCGGTTCATTTCGATTTCACGATCTCCATTTTTCGGTGAATAGCGAAGCTGATCTCAATGCAGTCAGCGACCACTTTTCGAAACTGTCTTCAAAATCAGATTTGGTAAAGCTAGGGTTGGCTGGTCGCCTCGATAGTGGGCTATTTTCCCTACTACCATTGAGGATCAAAGACCTCGAAACACAGGTGCTTCACCTGGAGACTGATCTTAGTGGGGTGTTGCAACTTATTCAGCAAGCGGACATTGACCAAGAATTTACAGAAGGATCTTTCCCGCACCGATTACTCAGCGCGTTAGCAATTAGCCCAGATGATCAACTAGCGTTGCAAATTGCCCACGAACTTGTGGAAGGTGTACGTTCATGATCATACGCCGATTGAATCTACATCCGTTCGCCGGAGTTTCTAATTCTAACTTCGAATTCCAGCCTGGCATAAACGTCGTCTTCGGGCCGAACGAAGCAGGCAAAAGTACCCTTGTCAACGCACTTCGCACCGTACTTTTGGAACCAACTGACTATCGAAAGAAGAAATGGGACGACGAACTCTTGCGATTCGTCAGCGGACGGTTGAACTGCTTAAGGATTTCTCCCACACCTGTCAAATTATTGTCGTGACGTGCCATCCAGCCCATGCCGAACTTCTCGGTGGAAGGAGAATTGATCTTCCAAGGCTCTATTGAACGTTTTTAACTTTTTGGCACATCGAGCTCAATAACGGTTCCCGCGAATGGGAAGTGGATGAAGCATGCCAATACGTTTTCCCCCTGGCCAGTGAGTACTTCATGGTAGGCTTTTAGTTGACCGTTGTACTCTTGTGATTTTCGTTCGCAATAATCCCGCCGAATCGGAGCGCTTTTGTGGTCAACAACGACCAAACCTGCATCCGGCATTACCAATACGAGGTCGATTGCTCCTCGCCAACTTCCGCCTAAGATCCGAGGGCCACAGACGGGAACTTCTGTCAACCAGTTTGCACTGGGAAACTTCTTGTTGACCCAATCCACAAATCGATCCCCGGCCAACACAAGCATTTGCGGAGTAATCTTTCCGCTGATACCAAAGCCAGAAATGCTTCGTTCTGCGATGGCAATTTTTTGCGATTCGGTGAGTGTACGCATCGAAGGGATCGAGCCGAGGTACGTGTGAGCCGCGTCGCCTATTGCAGCATAGTGCTCTTCCTTCGCTCCTGAAGGAAACAACGAAGAACCGGTCAAATCCTCGATTCGCAATTTGGATTGCCCGGTGGTCTTGACCGAACTAGGTGAGTGAAATCGCTTCGAATGCGTTTTGCTTTCTACTTCGGGATGAATAAACCAATTTGAGGCGTTGTCAGTCAAAGCGATATGCTCATCTGTGTCCGCGTTTAATCGTCGAACTACCAACGTTGTAGCGATCTCCGATAAATCGTATTCACCATCGTCAAGCGTTGGATCCAACAAGGCATCAATATTTTCAATTCTTTTAAGCCAATCGTATTTCGTCGTGCGATGAGCAAATACGAGCTTCTGTTTCGCACGCGTGCATCCGACGTACAGCAATCGAATACTCTCCTCGATCGATTTGGTTTGAGCAACCACGCCTTCAGGTGATCGTAACGCGTCATCATCAAGTCCACTTCCCTTGATTGGCTTTGCGAATGTACTATTGTCCGTACCAAATGGCCAAATCCAGTACCTGAGCGATCGTCCCTCTAATGGATTGGAGTCAGACAAGCTTCCACCGTGAGCAATGGGGATCCAAACATTGGGATCCCGTTCAGAGTCCAAGCCACTCAGAATAACAGTAGGCCATTCCAGCCCTTTAGCCCCGTGGTAGGTCATCAGCGAAACCGCGTCGTGCCCTAGAGGTGGATGACGATTGTCAGAGCCACTCCCTGCCAAGTCTTCGAAATATAGAATCAGTCCCGTCAGAGTCGCGGCCTCGCCCGCATGAAGCGACGAATCTTCGTACTCGCGGGCGTGTTGCAAAATCGAATCAAGATTCGCGCAACGTCGAACTGGATCGGACCATTCTCGGATCGCATCAGGTATCTCGAGCGATTCCATCACCTGCTGAACAATGACGCTTGGAGGCAAAATCTCTCGATTGATCTGTTCAAGATTGGCAAGCAGCGGATTGTCATGCCAAGGAGATCTCCATTCAACTTGCTTGCTTTCCGACTGAGTGTCGTCATGAACCTTCGCATCATCTCGTTCTCGAATTTCTCGCAATCTCTCGTCAAGCCATTTGGGAGTCGCAATGTTTGGATCACTCTTGAGGTGAA
>JAYVPE010000297.1:0-6030 GCA_043757575.1 Pirellula sp. | reverse complement strand
ATTTCATGGTTGCGCCTGAGGGCATGAAACTAGATGCAAACCATCCGACGCTTCTGTACGGATATGGCGGATTCGAAATTTCAATGCAACCTGGTTACAGCCCTGCTGTGGGGCGCGCTTGGGTTAGTCAAGGTGGCATTTACGTCGTTGCAAATATCCGCGGTGGAGGCGAATACGGCCCGCGATGGCATCAGTCGGCTCTCAAAGAGAACAGGCTAAGATGCTATGAAGACTTCGCTGCTGTGGCACTAGATCTTTGCGCTCGCAAAGTCACTCGGACCGATAAACTGGGAATTCAAGGTGGGTCGAACGGCGGACTGTTGGTAGGCAACATGGTTACCCTCTACCCCAGTCTTTTCAAAGCGGCGGTTTGCCAAGTTCCACTTTTAGATATGCAACGCTACAACAAACTACTTGCTGGCGCTTCGTGGATGGCCGAATACGGCGACCCAGACGACCCAAAACAATGGGACTTCATCAGGTCCTTTTCTCCCTACCATAACGTTAAGGCAGGTGAGAAGTATGCTAACGTCTTGTTCACCACGTCGACTCGCGACGATCGTGTCCACCCTGGTCACGCTCGTAAGATGATGGCAAAAATGGAAGAGCAAGGGCACTCCGTGATGTATTACGAGAACATCGAGGGCGGCCATGGCGGCGCCGCAAACAATCGCCAATCCGCATTCATGCAAGCGATTGCTTATACATTCTTAAAGCAACAACTTTTTGGCGAATAAGGTAATTTCAGCAGGTATTCAATCTATCACTTAGCCTATAAGCCTAATCGACTGCATCGTTTACGGTGGGCATTTCGAGGTCCGGATCCTCCTCCGGTGTTTCCTTTTCAGCGATTGCCATCCGAGCAGGTTTGTATACTCGGAGATCCCAGTCCGCTTGCTTTGGCAAATACTCCGGCGAAGTGGCTTCTTCGAGTTCGACGGCAAAGAGTGAGCCGGGAGGGGCGGCGATCCACCAGCGCTCCAGCATTGCGAGCAATTGCTTACCGTTGGACTCCCAAAGCGAATACGGAGGACAACAGAAGACGACCCATATCTGATCCGGGTTTTGGCTAAATCGCGAGCAGTTTCCGGGCAAACCTTTGGACCAGTCGATGACATCCGTTTGAATAACTTCGATGGATTCAGTAATTCCTAGGGATTTCGCGTTGGTTTGAATTTCCCGAACAGCGGATTTTAGGATTTCAAACACGATGCCTTTGGCTGCTCCGCGCGAGACGGTTTCGAATGCCAAAACCCCCGTTCCACCAAATAAATCGAACGCGATTGCGTTTCCAAACGTACCACCGAGCAAGCTCATAACGGCTTCGCGAGTCCGGTCCTTCATCGGTCTGGTCCTTGGGTCGACCGCAAATTGAATCTTGCGAGTTCGCAAGTTGCCAGCGATGATCCTTAGAGTGGTCGTTTCCAATGTGGGTTTTGTCCAATAGAGTCTTGAATCAGGCTGAAATCTTCCATCGGAGCAGCCTTGATTGCTACAGAGTATGCCAACATGCCAATCCAAACAAACCGTATACCAGCCTTTTTCGTTATTCTGATCGCCGGCTGGGGCCTGTTTGGCCTCCAAATGGAACGGTCAATCGCGCAGAACCAAAATTCTCCACAGAAAACGGTCGGCAATAGTCCATCCAAAAAAAGTTTGACTCCGGAGGAGCGAGCCACAGAAAAACAACGATCCCTTCTGTTGCGAAACGCAATAGCTATAAAGCGACAGAAGACTTTCGGAATATTGCCAGAGGGTGACGATTCCGAAGTAGGTAAGAAATACCAATCAGCATTGAATCAATTTAGGGAATCAGCGGTCGACCTGAATCAAGTTCAATTGTCCTTTCATTTGGTGGAAAACTTCACTCCGGCCTTTCGAGACCAGATCAGCCGGGAGTGGCAGGAAGGAATTCACAAAAGCTTTCTTGCCAAAGCAAATTGGTTGAAAGTCGCAGGCGAAACCTATTCGAGTGACCCAGACAAATACATGGCGATCGGCGAAACATTGTGCGAAATGCAGCTTTCGGATGTTGAACTGGATCGGACCGATGGTTGGTTGGAGGCTGCCAAGGCAATTGTCAATTCAATGAAATTCGAGAGGGAAGATTTGCTTCGTGCGGCCGGCTTGATCGCATACGCCAGTTCCGATTTTGATTTTACGGAAGTGTGTATGGACCGAGTGCAAAAAATGCATCCTGAAGAAGCCCAATCACAGTTTATGGCGGAAATCAGGTCCGTTCGAGAGAAGTGGACGCGGGAGCTCGAAATTCGACAACGTGAAGCTGAAAAGAATGACAATCCTCGCGTCGAGTTGATTACATCCAAAGGCAAAATAGTCATGGAACTTTATGAAAACTCAGCGCCAGAAACAACAAAGAGTTTTATTTATTTGGTTGAACATGGTTTTTTTAATCGCAAGTCCTTCTTCCGTGTAGAAAAGCACATTTGTGCCCAAACAGGATGCGAAAAAGGGGATGGAACTGGGGATGCTGGCTATGTCATACCCAGCGAAGTAGACCACCCGAACCGACGCGATCATTTCCGGGGTTCGATGGCAATGGCACTCGGGTCTGATTCAAAGACAGGACAAGTCCTTCCAGATACAGGTAGCTCCCAGTTTTACTTTTCGTTTCTACCGATGCCGCAGCTAGATGGCAAGCACACTGTATTCGGACGTATTGTGGAGGGCCAGGAGACAATGAATTTTTTCCGCGTGATGAATCTTGGAGAGGAGGCACAACGCAAGGAAGGGAAAGTTCCCGACGTTATTATTTCCAGCAGAGTCGTGCGAAAACGCGATACGGTTTATATACCTAAGATCCTCGCCGGAAAGCTTCCAAAGTAGGTATTAGCTGTCAATGTCATTGGAAAAAAGCGAAGCCATCGTCTTGAGGGTGGTTCCGTGGAGCGAAACCAGTATGGTAGTCACTCTATTTACTCGCGATTTTGGCAGGATCTCGGCCATCGCAAAGGGAGCGAGGCGTTTGCGAAGCCCTTTCGAATCATCGCTAGACTTGCTAGCAAAATCGCAAATTGTCTTCATTCAGAAGAGCAGTGACGCACTCGATCTGCTGACGGAATCGAAGTTGATCCGTCGTTTTCGATCTGGGCAAGTTGCGCTGTTACCACTTTACTGTGGCTATTACGTGGCGGAACTGTTACTTGGTCTGACTCTGGACAATCAAAAAGCGTGTGAACTCTATGACGTGAGCGATCGAACACTGATGGATCTTGATCGAGGGTTGAGTGCACCCGAGGTCATTTTACGTTTCGAAATGCAGGTATTGAAACTATTGGGGCATTTGCCAACTTTCCATCTATGCGCGAGTTGCGGGAATCCTGTACAGTCCGAACGAAACGGTCCGGGAGCTTTGCTTGGCATTGCTGCCGGTGGAATTTTGTGCAGCGATTGCGTGCCTGGCCAACAGTTCGTGATCCGCATCCGATATCCAACACTTGAGTACATGATTGCGTATTCGTCCGAAGAATGGAGTGGCAACCCTTTGCCGATCCGCCCTGAGTTTCGCGGTGAAGTGAGATTCGTGATGGAACGATTTGTTTCCAATTTGGCAGACCGCCATCTGCGCCTTACGGATTTTTTAGAGGAACTAAAGCGTTGACCACGATGGGCAACATGCAAAACTACCTGCAAAGCAAATTTGAGGGATATTGGATGGATCGCCCCCTGTTTATTGAACGCCAGCCCAACCAAACAGTGGCCCGTTGCGCCTTGGTACAGTCGGTTCGTTTTGTAATTCTATTGGTGTTTTCAATCCAACTAGGTTGCGCTTCGTTCAATCTGTTTAAGAAGGAAGACGACGAATATCGCAGGGCTCGAAACGCCATTGAAGGCTACGAAGACAAAGAAGGAAATTGGATTCGACCAGAAGGAATTCGCGCAGACAAATCACGGGACAGCAATATCCCCAAAGCCCTACAGTTCATTCCTGGTTTGGCACCCACTCCCGTCAAGAAAGATTTGGCAAAATCGACCTATCTCGAGGGAGATGAGCTTTTTAAGAAGGCTGCAAAAATGCCCGAAGGGAGTGGCGAAAGACAAGCCACGTTCCGAGCCTCAGCCAGGAAGTACAACCAGGCGGGCAAGAACTGGGCCAGTAGCGCGCTCGAGCAAGACGCTCTTTTCATGACCGCCGAGAGCTATTTCTTTGCTGAGGACTACCCCAAGGCCGAGGATTTCTTCGTTAGACTTCTTAAGGAATACCCGCGAACACGTTATCAAGACATGGTTGACAAGAGACGCATGGAAATAGGTCTATTTTGGTTGCAATTCAACGACGAATTTTATCACCTCAACGTTAGGGATAATAGGAAACCCTGGAACGATACTCGAAAACATGGCGTTCGCGTTTTAGAAAAAATGCGGCTAGATAATCCAGTGGGTCGGTTGGCGGACGATGTCACCATGGAGCTTGCCAATACCGCGTTCAAGAACGAAAACTGGAATGACGCTTTGGATACGTATAGCGATTTGATCTCAACCTACCCTGACAGCCCGCACCAGTTCGATGCCCATCTCCTCGGTGTGAAGGCGGCACTAATGTCCTATCAGGGTGCCGACTATTCACAAGTGCCACTTGAAAAGGCAGAGAAAATGATCAAGCAAATGCCACGTCAATTCAGGGAGAAAGCGGAGGGACAAAAGAAGCAGATCGAAGATGCAATGAAGGAAGTCCGGTATCGCCGAGCGGAGAAGGAGTACACTTGGGCTACGTATCGACTGAACAAACAGGAAGCCAGAGCATCGCGAATCCACTGCATGAAGATTTTGTCCGATTACGGCGATACACCGTTTGCCGACAAAGCCAAGGCGATAATGGAGAAGACAGGTGGCATGCCCGCCGAACCGGTCCAGCAATTTGGCTGGTTGGCCGATCTATTTCCTAAACGGGATAAAATCACGCCGTTGCTGAAGCCTACACCGAACCTAGATGATCAAGACAAAGCTGCGCAAAGTGTTTACGAACGAACGGCCGGGAAGTCTGGTCCGGCTTCGGTTACCGAGGGGGGAACTAGCCAACGATGAGCGGTCGAAACTTGATCTATATGATCGCGTTGACATCTTTGGTTGGCTGTGCAAGTTACAAGATCGGAACGCAATCGCTGTATCGAAAAGACGTTCGAACCATTCACGTTCCCATCATCAAAAGCGATTCATTTCGGCCAGAGTTAGGCGTGATGCTGACCGAGGCGGTCCAAAAGGAAATCGAACGGCGGACACCATTCAAGCTTTCCAATATTGAAACGGCCGATTCAGTAATGACTTGCAGGCTAACTTCGGATTCCAAGCGAGTGGTGAGCGGAACCAACACTTCCGAACCTCGGTTGCTCAAGTCGGTGATGACTGTCGAGGTCAGTTGGATCGACCGCCGCGGGATGCCACTTATCGAAACAAGGTTTCTACCACCTGGAGAATCCACATTCTATTTTGCGGAGAACGTCGACTTCGTACCCGAAGCGGGCCAATCTATTTCAACTGCGAACCAACGGGCGGTCGAACGATTAGCCAACCATATCGTCGACCAAATGGAAGCCAGGTGGTAGTCTGGTGGCTAACGGTCGTCCGAGCGTCTACAATTCCGGTACTTTATTCCGTCAGGTGTGCGTCTCATTGTGGTTGAGTACTCAAATATCTAGGGTAGGGCAAGGAACTTTTCGCTAATTCGTTCATCCGATTGAGAGAATCCCATCCCAGAAACATGAAATCATGGACTCCCCAATCACAAATATCGACGAATTGCTGAGCGGCATGCTTGATGGCATGTTGTCCGAGGCTGATTTTGTCGAGCTAAAGCGAGAAATGGCTAAAAATCCATCTCTCCAGGGGCGTTTGGATGACCTTGCGGTTTTGAGGCGTTCGCTGTTGAGCGGTCGTTCGCCTAGTTTACTTAGGCCGGATTTTGCGAGCTCCGTTACATTGGCAGCCAGGAAAAGAGCTGCGGAAATGGGTTCAGATGCCCCTGCATGGCTCGCATCGCCGGATTCTTTGGTGTTATTCCCGAAATCTTTG
>JAYVPE010000296.1:0-6031 GCA_043757575.1 Pirellula sp. | reverse complement strand
GATCACCGAGCCGGAACCAACCAACTATCAATCAGGAAAACCATGCAAGTCCGGCTTCGGTGCATCGGTTTGTTCGTGCGATTTTTTGGGGTGATTCGTACCCGCTGGTTATCAGTTTCTCGTGGTTTCCGAATACAGCAGTTGAATTGTGCATTTTTATAGATTGGTATTTTAGCACGCCGTGAATTCTTGTGAAAAGGAAAACCGCTCAGTCAGTTCGGTTTCGTCTCCGGTATCGGTGAATTTTCTCAGCGATCCAGCCGAGTGTCGTCCAGAAAGCAATCGCAAACAGAAATGCGAGTACGAAAACGGCGATGCCTGCAATTATCCCAACCTGCTTGAAAGCGGGAATTGCCATTCCCAATGCGAATCCCACGTTTGCGACGAAGAATAGTAATTCGATTAGGGTCATTTGTAACCGGCGTGAAAACGTTACGACGCGCTGGTCGCACAATGGTTTGTTACAACGGTCGACGATTCGACGAGTATGGCGCGATTCCTTGAAGCACGAACGCCCAAATTCAGCGAGTGCGAGCAGTAGACTCTACGCAAGTCAAAAACGCCTGATCGAGCACTTCGCTGCAATTTTTTGTTCGTCAAATTGGATTAGTCAACCGTGGGTCTTCAAGTTCGATTTCATCAATGTTCTGACATGTCCTGATTATGATCTCCTGTTCCTCTCGACAGTTTTTGTACGCTATGATGTCATCGTGATCCACTGTGGCAATTAGAAGTATCGGATTAGCATCCGCGTTTCTGGGCTTATAGCGATCAAGAAACGGGAATTGTGAGGCAATGCTCCGATCCAGCGAATAGCAATTCCCATAGTCGTTCAAGTCGCGATAGCATCCTCGATAGATTGTTATAGGGCTTTCCAAGGACATTAAGAATTGAAATTCCTCTTTCGTCATCATCTCCCGAATTGGTCCCCTTCGATCTGCGATCGGGCTTTCGTGAAACAACCAATGTGCATGGAAACTCGTTCCTTCACATCTTGACCATGCTTCTCCAGCCACTTTTAACCAAGAATCCTTTCGCACTCGTCCACGCAGGTCACGAAGGTAACTAAGCACCTTTGTGTCCTCCTGAAACACGAGGCGTTGCAATGCTTCTTTTAAGGTCAGATCAACCACAGAGAATTCCTGGAGTACGGCTCGATTAGCTTAATTGACGAACGACCATCGTCATCCAGTCGCGGTAAGTTACGTGTCTAAAGTTAATGGCACCCGACCCGCGACGTGCGTGCACGATTTTGTTCGTCGTGTTTCACTCTTGAAGATTGTGATCTTCTTCTTGGAACTGGGAGATGCGTTCGTGCATTAAGCCCACAATTTGCGAGACCAACTTTGCGGCTTGCTCGTAACTAAGTTCAATTGAAATAACGTTTCCCTTTGAAGTGTTTTTGACACGACGGGGAATCTTGCGTCCACTACGATCGAAGGTAAATCCGTCAAATTTTTGCTTTGTCCCATCTAATCGGGTTCCTTTCAGACGGATTTTGTCTCCAGCATATCCTAGATCAAATCGGTAATCTTTATCTGAGGCTTGATCTCCATTTTTGACTTGAAGCACTATGTTCGCTGATTTTGCCATGCTTAGTTTCTTCTGGTTTCGTGGCTTGTATTGATCTACAGTTTTCTTTGTAGCGTAAATCAAGTCGATTAAATGGGCCAGTAACGACACGTTCGTAGTAGGAGGCAATTCCTGTTCTTCCGACGAACGACCAAAATCACCTATGTCCGAGTAGTAATCTCTACCAAGTCAGGCCGGGTGACCGAGGACTTAGGTGCATTTTTTTGTTCGGCGGCGGTGCAGTAACACCAGAGTCACTGAAATCCGCGTCATTTCACGACTTTCCGGAGGAAATTGTTTCCGAGAGCGGCGATTGGACCCGCCATGCCTATAGCCACAGCAATATTGCTCGTTGCGAGCCATATAAGCCACCCAATACCGGATCCGGCGCATGCGCTCAAAAGAGCCGCGATAGCTTCAGAGCGTACTGATTGTTTGTCGTTTGGTTTCTGTTCCATACAGTTTGTTCTTTCGTTGTTTTGAGACGCCGACCAACCAGCGACGGCGGCTAGGAGACGCGCCGATTGCAACCGCGATGGGCCGCCGCCGTTCGCTGCAACGCATGGTTAGGCGGCATGGCAGTAACTGCTTCTGTCATATCCGCTCATCTTTAGGCACGTCAGACGGATCGCGTGAAGCCTTCTTTCGCTCCAGCATACCTGACACACCAAGCAAAAGGGCGCCCATGGTAATCGGCGTCGCACCCGCAGCGAGCGATCCAATGACTGACTTCTCCCTTGCCATAAGCTGAAGGATGATGAGTGCCGCGCCCAGAACTAGCATGAGCACGCCGATGATTCTGATAACTTTGTGTTTCATGTGTTTGGTTTTCGTTTGTTAGCTGGCCGTGAAAATCGTGACGCCGTCGAACGACCGCATTCATCGAGTCGCCGCCGAAGTGCCTCCATCAGGAAGCGGCTGATTGGCGACTTCGATGCAATGCTTTGTTCGTCCGTTTGGCTTTGTGATTGCCGGACGTGTAAACTGAGACTGAATTTGCCGATAGTACTCCGTCATCCGAGTCAAGTCGGTACCAATCTCGGCAGAGATTAATTTTCTTACGCGGCGTATCTCGTCAATGACAGGATCATTCATTTTCAGGCACCTCTGACAGAAGCTCAAGCGGTGTAACCAATTTTGGAACAGCTAAGCCCAGTATACCATTCGTCCTGGCAATGTTGTCAAATTTATTCGCGTTAGCCAAATGTTTGCAGTTCCAAGTTACCAGAAAATCGCATTCGTAGTACGAAGCCAGCGCGAGATGAAGCGCATCGCCCGAAGGGTCAGAAGGCATTAAAAATCGCGCTATGTACTCCTCCACGATCTTTTCAACCTCAGGCGTAATCTCGAGCGGTGCAAGTTGCGCTACCATTGCGACTGCAGCAACACGCCCCGGAAAGTTACCGCGTTGAAGTTCGGCGAGGACAGCCGGTGACGAAACAAGTTCGTGTTTCACGATGGCGAAATCGTACCATATTCGAGTCCAATCGCGCCGAGCAATCATGTCTGGCTCGGTACGCACCTCGTGGTAAAAGCTCGGAATCGATGTTTCAATGTATATGCGGTTCGTCATATTGGATTTTCATTCAACGAACGCCACCATTCAGCTTGGGCCGGCAAGTAAAGTTTCTAACATCCAGGCGGTCGATCCGCCAATTACTGTTGTGGATTGTTTGTCGTTTCCGCGTGGACTCGGTCTACATATCGCCAATGTACCATGCTGTTCGCTAGGCAGCTTTCTTGCGATCATCTTCCTTCAGCGATATTTCATCCAATCTACGTTTCAGCTCGCGGTTTTCATCGCGAAGATTCTTGAGCATCACCCCGACATGAAAGAAGCACATTGGCAAAAAGCACAAAAACGTGCTTAGCCCGACATTAGCGGTTCCAGTCGTAAATCGACCAAAGAGATCTGTCACCACCGTTATTAGAGACAGCCCGCCACACGAAATAGCTGGCAGCCAAGGCATTTGTTTCTCACGCATTTATGACCTCCATCAGTTTCAGAATAACGTTTGCAGGGAAGCGAAAAGGTTATTAATGCTTGGCGCGACGAACGACCGCGATCACCGATGTCGCGGCTAAAAAAGTAACCATTTCAAAAACGCCTTGTCCGCGACTTCGGTGCATCGCATTGTTACGCCGGTTCTGCTGCATCGGGGATGTCGGAATCGGTGCTGTCTTCGACGTCAGTTTGTCCGTCGCCCAAAATTGTATCATTCGTGTCTTTTGATTGTTTTGTTTTCAATGTTTTTGCAGCCACTTTGGCGATTTTTTTAGCCGCGTCCTTTGCCTGGTCGCCTTCAGTCACGTCTCGTTTAATTACCTCAGCGGTCAAAACGGACAAGATTTCATCAGTTTCTACACGAACGTCGGGTGACAGGCGTCGCAATTCGCGGCGAAGTAGTTGAAGGACAGGATCACTCACCAGCAAAGCACCAAGGAAGAATCTGCTGAGAGCTTGTTTTTGCGTGTGGAATTCACCCAATACGGATTTGATCCATCCTTCTTTGCACAACAGGAAAATAGATTCGACATCTTTCGCATTTCGTGAATTGAGCGAACAGAAATCGATATCAATTACGAGTTCCTGACCAATTGGTTTTGCAAACGTAACCCTATAGACTCGCCACGTTACGCCGTTTGTCAGTACGACCCATTCGACTCCTTGATTTGCAGCGTAGTCAATTGCCTGTTTGACATGAGCTTCTTTCAAGTCTAGGCCAATCGCTTTGACTTCGATCAGCAATTGGAGAACGCCATCAATTTTAGTCGCAAGGTCGCAGAACGTCCCGCGAATGGCGTGTTCGGATGTTATCTCCGAATATTTGTCGTAGCCAAAAACGTCGGCCAACATGTCAACGATGATCGTGACGGTATCTGATTCGCCAACGTCACGAGACTTTGCGGAAGTGAGGATCGGTTGGAAGCGTTTGATGCCAGCAATGATTCGTTCGGAAACTTTGGTTGGTACTTTAGCCATGTATCACTGTCTGTTTTGAAGAGTCTCAATTGAAGGCGTAACGCCACCATTCAGCTAGTGGCGGCAAGTAAAGTTTCTAAAAGTCAAGGCGGTCGATCCGCCACTTAGCTGCAATGGATTGTTCGTCTGCTATTTACTCAGTGACGGACCGATCTTCCGATCAAGAATGTCCTTCAAGCGATCATCATCTCCATTGGCAAACGATCGACGTGGAACGACAGAGACATCACGAGTTCCATGATACAGTATGTAGAATTCATTGTCACGCAACCAGGAATGGTATATTGACCATTTTAGGTTTGAGTCGATCTCTTTGGTCTTGAATCCAATCCCGTCGTCTCGGAACTCAAGGCGATACTCGTCTTTAAGTTTTGGCTGAGAGCGGTAAATAATGGCAGGCAAGATCAATATCGTATAGACAACAAGTGCAGCAAGGACAACGCCCGAAACAATTAGGAACCACGCAAAGACATCGTTTTCAATTGTGTTCAGTAGGTAGACGCCGACTCCAATTGCGATTGCACTGCCCACAAGGTCACGCTTTACTTGCAGCTTTGTCTTGTAGTATCGCCTGATCGCTCGCAAATACTCTTCGCGAGTGATTGTAAACGCGGCTGAAATCGAACCTGTCAAGTAATTGTCTCCAGCCGACGAACGACCACCATCACCGAGTGGCCGCCAAAAAAGTCTCTAAAGTCAAACGCGGCCGACCGGCCACTTCGGTGCATGGTTTTGTTCGTCCGTATTGATTTACAGGTCAATCAAGATGCAAATTGCGAGGTGGTTGTGGCAACCGTTTGTCTTTGGTAGCTACAATTACGATGGCTTCAGTTGATATAAGTGCAGTGTAAAATTCTTCCGGCGCAAAGCCGTAAAAAACATGCGTCGGCTTTACCATTCGTTTGAGAACATCGTTGGCAGCTAAAGGTTTTCCTTGGATCGTAATGAATTGGATGTCGGTCAGGGGCAAGTCCATCGGTATCATTTTGCCGAGTCGCTCCTGACTGTAGCTTTGCGTCTTTGTTTGACCATTGTTGGTTATCTCTGTTGCCATTTTGATGTAGTGCAACTCAGGAATACGAAACTGTAGAATGGTGGGCTTTCCGGGATCATACTTCGCAACACCTACTGGTGGAATTTGGCCGATTGGTTGATAGGGGCCACTTTCCTGCGCAGTAGCGATACCAATGAAAAGACGTGACGCCAAGGTTAAGATGGCAATGTGACGAGCGTTTAGCATTTAGCGATTCCCCGAGGACGAACGGACGCGATGACCGATGTCGCGGCAAGTAAAGTTTCCATCAAAAAACGGTCGACCCGCGACTTCGGTCCATCGCTTGGTTCGCCCTCGTTGTGTTTGCGCATGAACTTTAGAATGGAGAAGAATGACCACCAGAAATTTTAACGACCATTTTGCTTTCTTCAGATGTCATCGAATCCTTTGGATTGCGGATTGTGATCTTAAAATGTTCTTTC
>JAYVPE010000295.1:0-6044 GCA_043757575.1 Pirellula sp. | reverse complement strand
ATGCTCGTATTGCTCGATGAAATTCTGCAGGGCACAAACTCACGCGAGCGTCAGATCGCGGTAGAACATGTGCTCGACAAATTGGTCGAGTGCGGCTGTATCGTTTTGACCAGCACGCACGATTTAGAAATGGCCGGGAATGAAAGTATCCAGCGTATCGCCCAAGTCGTTCATTTTCGCGAGCATTTTGAAACTGTCAGTGGGCAACAGGTGATGCGATTCGATTACATCATGCGACCTGGCGTAACACCGACGACCAATGCACTCAAGTTACTTGAGATGGTAGGCCTGCGATCTCCATCGTAGGTTTAGATAGGGGGACTATTTCGCTATCTACAGCGAAGCAGTCAATATCAACATTTCTCCGAGCAGGGATAGGGAATTGCGAGAAATAGGAAGTACAATAGTCTGTTGGCATAACTATCGGCTAACTGTCTAAAATCAAGTTTTATGGTCGAATGAAGAGTTCAGAAACTGTTTTAATTTCAACCTTGGCGCCCGAATCGCTAACGAAAAAATCGACGAGTACGAACTCATTCAACTGGTTACTTGATTCAGTTGCGATGGCGCTCGCAACCGTAGCATTGTACGTGGGGCTAGACTCTTGGAAAAACTGTTTTTCGTCTCCTGACCGCACTTTGCACGCTATGTGCATCCTTCTTGGGCTATGTATCGCTTTGGTACGTTCGAAATGGCAAGGGGCTCCAAGTACGTTTCGAGTATGGTTTGCGACCATCCTATTTTTAGTTGCCTTTCTTTTCATTTGTGTGGGACTTGCAATCTCAAATCCGCAATGGAGCGGAATTGCCTGCGGATTGGTATTTACAGGTTGGTGCGTAGGGCGAATCCGCGGTGAATCGGTTTGGCATGCGCAGTTTCTGGGGCTTATGTTTGTTATTCCTTTCGCGATCAATACTATGGCAAAACTCGGTTGGTTTGAAAGGCTGGAGTCGCTCACAATCACCATAACATCGCTTCTTGCGGACGCGGTTGGACAGCCACACGCGAGTGAGGATGGAGCGATATTGTTCAAACAGGGAATCGCGGATCATTTTTCCTGCATAGGCACTTGGGACAGTGTCGTTAGTCTTTTCGGGGTCTCGTTTTTTTGTATTTTAGCTTTCCGACGCAGCCTATTGATTGCAAGTGTTACTGTTGCATTACCTGCTATTGTCTGGGTGGCCGTGCGCAGTGTTGCTTGGGTTATTTTATCCTATTTAGCATATAGGAATGAGTCTTGGTATGAATGGTCGTTTGGGCTGGAGCTTGGTGTTTTTCTGGTCGGAGTAGCTTTGGTTATTAGTTTAGATCGATTCTTCGCCACTGTTCTCAAGCCGATCCCTTTTGGGCTCTTTAATTCGGAATCCCCGCTATGTGCATTTGCATGGAATTGGCTATGTGGATTACCAAATCTCGAGCTGCGGATACCGAAACAAAACAAGATCTCACTTCGGTGGAGAACGCGACTGCATTTGGCCGGAAAGACACCATCCGTTCGAACCGATTTCCAATGGTTGAGGCAAGAATTCCTCGTCTTACTTTTTCACCCCATTAGTGCGATCGGCAGCGTGATCGACGCGGTTCGTGGTTGGAAATACTCACGAAGTTGGAAGAGTTTTTTTAGAAATCTGCCCTCGTTGCTTTTGCTCTCGGCGGTATACGTCATGCTGGCTTTTTCATTGTCTAAACGCCATGGCGGTCAGACGCAATTGTTTTCTGAAGAGAGCTTGAAACTATGTTCAACGCAAACATTGGAGAACGCCTGCCATCAACAGCAAGAAGCTGACTTTTGCAAAGCCATTGGGGCAGCAACTTTAAAACTAAACGAAAACGCCTTCACTCCGATTTCAGAAAGTACAAAGCGGTATTTGGAATTGTTGTGCAAACGCGTTCTCTCTATTGAACCGAACAATTACGTCGCCAAGTATCGACTCGGAATGGTTTCTAGTCTGACTGAGAAGAACGAGCGGGCGGAACTTGAGATGCGGGAGATTACCAATGGCAAGTTCGGTGACTTTCCTCAAGCGAATTCCTGGCTCGCGAAAACACTGGTCATCATGAGAGGTGCTGGAAAGGACATTCCAATGCAAGAATTGTTAAACCATCTTAGTCAAGCCAGCAAATGGAAGGATGTTGATTTCCGTTTGCTGTTTCTCTACTCGAGTCTTCTTGAGGAACAGGGGGAAAACCTAAAGGCGGTTGAGGTCGCAAAACAAGCTGTAACGATCAAGCCGGAGTTCATTTTGGAGCTTGCGAGACTTTACACACGGATCGGAGATGACAGAGGACGAATCGCAGCGTCCAATCAAGCTGAAGACTTCTTTATGGCAAAAATAAATTTCCCGACCGAAAAGGAATCAGATCGTTTGTCAGTTGCGGACGCTCGGTTGCTAACAAACCGACCGGAAAAAGCTGCTGAAATTCTCTTGGAAGGACTGCGTCAGAACCTAGGCGGGGAACGAACACTCCGACAACTGTCTGAAATTCAACGATTGATGTATTTGAACTCCATTCGAGAGAAAGACGATGGCAGTTTTGAAGTGGATCTAAGTCTATTAGAAAAGATGGCGGATACAGAGCCGGCGAACCCCAATGTTTCGAATGAGATAGCCAGGTTACTTCCGTTCAAGGTAAAGCCGACAAAGAAATTGTTGGATGTGCTAAAGAGCCAAATAGGGCTTGGTATCACCAGCGCTCCTTGCTTACTTTTACTCGGTGAAAGTGCCTATGCCGTTGGAAATTTGGAGGAAGCTCAAAGATACTGGGAATTAGCGATCGCTAAAGACCCCGAAAATTTTAGTGCATTAAACAATTTGGCTTTTTGCTTAGCTACGCTCTCGGCTACCCATGTAGAACGATCCCTTGAACTAGTGATCAAGGCAAATGCCTTATCCCAAAACAACGCGGATATTCTAGATACATGGGGCGAGGTTTTGACCATTGCAAATCGCCCCAAGCAAGCTGTCAATAAGTTCGAGTTAGCAATTCGCATTGACCGAAATCGCGTTGAAACTCGCAGGAAACTCGTTGTTGCGTACGAAACGCTCGGAATGAGAGAGATGGCGGAAGCTCAGTCCAAAGTGATCCTATCGATCGAGGCAGCCAATGCGAAAAAGATGCTTCAAAATCAGGAATAGCTAAAGCTTGCTCGTCCGCCAATTTAGTCTTGGACGTACGACAGGTCCGAGCCATGAGCCGGAATACTCTTGGCGCATTGCACCAGTGTCATGCACAACAAACGATATGGCAGAGTCTTGACGTAAAGCGATGACTCCGACCTCGGGCCCGATGAGTACGCTCACAAAGTAGCGAGTGTCGTTCAGGAAATTGGCAGGTATGCGACACACGCTGCGATACATGCCAACTGGATATGGATTATCAAACCATGGGTCGGGCTCCAAGTTCATCGATGGTGCATTGGTCGACCAAAATGCATAAGCCCCCGTTTCGTCCTTGACCTGGATCTGAACACTAACAGGCGTGCCAGCTATCAAGACTTGGTAGTCGACGGCCACGAAAATTTCCTGATCGATATCCACTTCGCTCGCAGGTGAATCAATGCCGTTGCCTGTAACCGAAACGGATCGCAATCGGATTTCGCGTGAACTTGGCGCTGACTCGTCGTCTTCCCAACTCCGCTGTCCATCACCGGATCGCATTTCGGAAAGATAAAGTTCGATGATGCGTTCGGGAACATCATCGGCAATCAATCGACCGTCTTGCAGGAGAACAGCTCGATGGCAAAGATTTGCGACGGCCGCGAGATTGTGAGACACGACTAATACGGTTCGACCTTGAGCACCTAATTGGCTCGCTTTCCCCAGGCATTTCCGCTGAAAGGCTTGATCGCCGACGCTGAGAACTTCATCAATGATCAGCACATCGGGTTCTAAATAGGCCGCAACCGCGAAAGCTAAACGGACTGCCATACCACTTGAGTAGCGTTTTACAGGCGTTTCCAAAAACGATTCTATTTCGGCAAACGCGACAATTTCATCGAATCGTTTTCGAATTTCCGAACGTGGCATGCCCAAGATTGCACCGTTCAGAAATACGTTCTCTCGACCGGTCAGCTCGGGATGAAACCCTGTGCCCACTTCCAAAAGCGACCCGACACGTCCACGAACGCCAACACGACCTTGAGTAGGTGTCACGATGCGAGCTAGGATCTTCAGAAGCGTACTTTTGCCCGCACCGTTTCGGCCAACGATTCCAACGATGTCACCTGACTGAATCGAAAGGTCGATATCGCGCAATGCCCAGAACCAATCGTCCTCCATCCGATTGGCAAAGGAATCCTGAGACCGCGTACGTCGCGGATTGGGTGCGCTGCGAAATAGATTTTGGACACTTGAGACAATCGCTTCGGTGAGCCGACCGTACTCGTGGTTTGCTCCTAAACGGAATCGTTTGCTGACTTTATCAAGTTGAATCGTTTCGATGCTCATCTTAGATCCGATCCGCCAGTTGTTGATCGGCATGTTGAAACCAAGCCAATCCGCTGAAGCATACCAACACCGTAACAATGGCAGCCACCGCCATTCCAAGGGCACTGGGCGGTTGTGTACCCAGCAGCGACCATCGAAATAGTCCAATGCAGGTTGCAATCGGGTTCGCTTCATAAAGCCATATCCATTGGTCCGTCAACAACGTTCGAAGGCGCTCGATGTCGTACACTACAGGGGAGACAAACATCCCCAACTGCAAAACAAATGGGAGTGCGTAGCCCACATCCCGGTAGTGTGCGTTGAGAGCCGATAGCCATGCGATGCATCCTGCACAAAACAGAATGAGCCACAATGCAATTGGAAGTGCCAGCCATGCTGTTGACCAAAAAATGCTAGTTTCCGTGAGCGCGCAAACGGGAAAAAAAAGGAGCGAGCCAACGATAAAATCAAAGACGGCACACGATAAACTGGCTAGCGGCAAAAGCAGTCGCGGGAAATAGATTTTCGTGACCACATGTCGGTAGTTGACCAAGGATCCGGTCGCATCACGAAAGCTACTGGCTACCAATTGCCAACAAAGCATGCCGGTCAAGATAATGGGCGGGTAGGCAACCGTGGAGTTTCCTGCGTCGGTGCCAAGTACAAGGAACAGTCCCGCAAAGATAAGCATGCCCATCAAGGGCTGTAAAAAGACCCAAAGCACTCCGACTGCGACTTGTCGGTAACGTATTAATAGATCCCGCAAAAAGAAACTGTACAGCAATTCACGAGTTCGCCAGACTTCGCGGAATTGGCCAAAACCAAACGCATCCGTTGGTCCGTAGAACTGCATGGGCGGGATGGACGGTGGACTGGAATGTGGGATAGTCGGTGGAATAGAATCGACGTGTTGTGCCATGCGTGGTTCCGGAGTTACATGCGTTCTACAACGCCGATTCCCAAAAGTTCTAGGCCTTTTCGAAGTGTCAGACTAGTAAGGTCTGTCAATCGCAAACGCGACTTAGTGGTTTCGTTTGTTTTG
This sequence comes from Pirellula sp., assembly GCA_043757575.1. Lineage (GTDB taxonomy): Bacteria > Planctomycetota > Planctomycetia > Pirellulales > Pirellulaceae > JBKCUI01. The sequence continues at coordinate 575 of JAYVPE010000295.1, read as the reverse complement.
GCGTCGAGTACGGTGCATTGATCGTAGAAACTGCTAAAAAGCTTCGCAGTGTCAAACAGGTATTCAGTCACTACGTTGGGTAGGTAGTCAACCATCGACTGATAAAGCATGTCTTCAAATCGGAGCAGTTGCAGACCCAAGTTTACTTCTGGACTGGCCGACAGTACGAGCGGTGCCGATTGCCATTTAGTAGTTTCAAAGCCTTCTGCTTCGGCTTTTCGAAGGATACTTCGCGTTCTTGCGTACGAATATTGAATGTATGCCGCAGTGTTGCCTTGAAGCTGAACCATTTTTTCCATGTCAAATACATAATTGCTGGTTCGGTTGTGGCACAAATCAGCGTACTTGATCGCCCCCAAACCTACCGTCTCAGCGATTTGGCGTTTTTCTGCTTCTGAAAATGCGAGCCCTGATCCTTGTAATCGATCCGGATTGCAAACCACATCCCAAGCTCCGCTGACTGCCTCATCCAACATCGAGTTGAGCCCGACGACTGTCCCTGATCGAGTCTTGTAGGGCTTGCCATCCTTTCCACACACGGTTCCAAATTCGACGTGTTTGAGCTCTGTATGCGT
>JAYVPE010000294.1:0-6063 GCA_043757575.1 Pirellula sp. | reverse complement strand
ACCGACTTCACTCCGTCACTTTTGTTTGCCGCTCACGGTAATGTGTTTTTTGAGGGAAAGAAGGCGCCCTTCCTTGATGCCGCGAATGTTCATAAGTTGATCGATGGATTCGAAGCCGCCCAATTCGTCGCGATACTTTAAGATATCGTTCGCCAGTTTTTCACCGACGCCCGGCAACAGATTAAGTTCTGCCTGCGTTGCGTCATTGAGATTGACGATCAGAGCGTCGGGTAGTTCGTTGTCGTTTGGATGGCGGCTTTCACGAAAAAACCAAACGGACATTGTCCAAAAAACGATCAACAGCAAGAGGACGGCAAACGCCTGAGTTCGGATCCACACGACTTTATCGCGTTCTCGAATACGAATACCGATTTCGTCCGTTTTGTTTGCTTCCTGCATGATCTATCTGAGCTTCAAATTCGGACTTAGTTGGATCGCAACTGTTGCAGAACTTCGCTTACGATTCGGTCTATTACGGTATCATCGGAGATCAGTTTGTTTTGCGCAGTGAAGTTACCTTGAGGCATTCGCGTAAACTTCATGAATTCGAATTCAGCGAGCAGTTCTTGTAGTTTCTGTTGCGTCAGGTCGGCGGCGCTCACTTGCTGGGGTGTTAGGGGCTGGCGTGACCGTCCCAGATCCCATCCGCGAAGCAAAGCACCACGTCGAAAGCCCTCGGGAAACTCTGCGGTCATCAGCATCGTATCAAATAATGGCAAAAGTTTGTATTGGATTTGCATGGCGCGTTCCCATTGACCGGCTCGAGCCGCTTCGTAGATACTTCTGGTGAGTTCAGGCACAACTCCACTCGTTGCGTTGGTGCCACCGTCACATCCGATCATCAGCATGGGAACTAGTGAAGCATCCCAACCGGTCATAAAAAAGAAGTCGCTACGGATGGGACGTACTTCCGCGATCATCCGCATCATGTGTGGAATATCGCCAGAACTATCCTTAATCCCAACTACACGCGGACACTCTTGCGCCAATCGCTTTACGGTCGGCACGTCGATTGGCGAGGCAAACATTGGAATATTATAGAGAGTAACATCGACGGAAACACGGTCCGCGATCTGCTTGAAGTAAGCGTAGACTCCGTCCGGAGCCAAGCGATAGTAGAACGGAGCCACGATGGCAACGGCTCTGACGCCCAGTGCTCCGTATGTGTCGCAGGCTCGGATGGTTTCTTCGATGTTGGCTTCAGCAGCCCCTGCCAAGATCGGAACCCGACCGCGCGTCTGGTCAACGACCACTTCGATGACCCGTTTGCGTTCTTCGGCCGTGAAACGAACGAATTCACCGGTACTGCCGTTCGGGTAAAGCCCGTGAACCCCATGCTCAATTAGCCAGTCGATGTAGCCGCGAAGCGTGTCTTCATCCAGTTCGCCACGCGAGTTGACAGGAGTGATATTAGGGGTAAATATCCCAGCTAAAGGTTGTTTGCTCATAATACAACCATATCACATCGAATACGTCACTGGCAATACATAGGGCGATTTGTCATTATTTCACCGCGAACGAGGGTGTGTTTTTCCGGGTTTTCCCTATATTCTAGTCGTTTTCACAAAGGTTTTTCATGCATTCAGCCTTGCTTTTCGCGCTTCGGTTGTTGGTCCCAGGAATCATGTTGGCTTACGTATTAGCGATGCTGGCAACTTCTTGCATGCCCATAGCGGACACGACTGGCGAGGCCCAGGCAATTCCTCGTTGGGAATTTTGGCTGCTCCACGCTTCTTTTCCGTCTGCAATTTGGTGGCAATGGACCGGTGGGCTACAACCGATCACGATTTTCGACCGAGTTCCAATTCTTATCGCGGCTGTGATCTGGCTGTCGGTTTGCCGGTCGCTTGGAAAGTTCATTGCACGCATGGATCCAGTGTCATGTCGGCTATCGAAATACGAACAAATCGGTATTTCCATTTTGGTCGGTCAGTCCGCACTTTCTGCCCTTGTCTTTCTTTACGGTTCGCTTTTTGGCACACATTCTCTCGGATGGCAATTCGTTTCGGGAATCATTATTGCAATTGCTCTTTGGCGATTTTGCGTCTGCTCATCGACGAAGAGTTCGCATCTCGAAACGGTTCTCTTGCGACCAGCGGAGACTTGCCCTGATGTTTCGTTTGCTAGTTCGATCAGCAGGCGGATGGTCGGGTTGCTTTGTCTTTCAACGATTTTTCTAGGCTGCATCCAAGTGTACGGTGCCACCATCCCTACTCAGGATATGAGTGTACGTGAAATCCAATGGTGGCGTGCTAAACACGCGTTCCTGGATGGATTCATCCGATGGTCCGATGACCATTCCAATGCTAATGCACCTGACAGTTTTTCCATGCCAGCATTGGCAATTAGCTGTTTACTAGCTAAAGAGCTGCCATCGTACCCTCCTGACCCAATGGACTCGATTGGGTATCGTGAGCGACTGAACAGTAGATTGCGAATAGGTGTATTGGCGGGAAAGACAGTGAGTGCGATTCTTTGCTTGGTAGGCATTTTTCTTGCTAGCGTTCATGTTGGTCGCCGATGGGGATATTTGTCGGGGCTGTTCGTCGGCTTTCTTCTAGTTTCCACTCCTGGAATTGCGGAGTTAACTCGACTGGGACGAACGGAGGCACTTACAGGAATTTGGAGTGCCGCATTGCTCGTTGTTTGGCACGCGTCTCGAAATTCAAGTCGATCGAAAACGTCGTTGGGAGTGCTTTGGGGGTTTCTCGTGGCGGGCGCGTTTAGTTCAGGTTACGGATCGGCGGTACTGGTGGGGTTGCCTGCTGTTGTTTTATGGATCTGGACCCGTCTCGAAAGACTCCAAAAACAGACAGGGATCACAACTAAAGCTGAAACATGGAAATGCAATGACGTTTGGCCTCGAAGGCTGGTTACATCCTTGAAGTTGGCGTGTATCGTTCTAGCTGCAAGTGCTTTTTACCTTCGCAATGCGATTGCAAGCGGCGATCCAATCTACCCTTGGGGTGGTGTTATTTCACAACAGCTTGGACTTTTAAATCCAAGTGATATGAGGGACGCATTGCTTCACGCGCATCGCGTACCAATCGAGACGCTTGTTGAATCGATTGCAGATGCATCTAGTTCGGATTCGCCCCCTATTGTTTCGAAGAAAGCTAAGTCTCCGTATCGACTGAGCAATTTGCTTGACGGTGTCTCGCGATTGCTTTGGAATTCCAATGGTCACGGTTTAATGCTTGTCCCATTTGCGATCGTAGGAATTCTGCGAGCAAGTTGCTGGACTAATCGCCTTGCGATAATGTGGTTCATTTATTGGGTTTCCATTTGGTGGTGTTTTTCGACACGGTTCGACAGGGATTGGGTTGGAGCCATGATTTTACTCGCATGGCCAGTTGCAGTTGGGGCAAACTGGTTGGCTATGCAGGCACGCGGTTATTGGATGATGACTCTTGTGTCGATTGCGATAATATGGTCAGTCGTCGTCATTCCTATTTTGCCAACGAGTGACAATCGAATACTCGTCGCATTGCAATTCCTTGATCGTAATGGATCTTCTTTTGATAGTTCCAACTTTAAGGAAGCGGAGTTCTCAAGATCGCCACGCTTTTCGGATCAGCTCAATTTGCAATTGCGACGTGAGGAGGGACTCACTGGTCGGTCGAAGATTCTTTTGATAGGAGAGAATGACGATTTCGATTTTGCAGCGGACTGTGTCAGCAACGGGCCCTTCGACAAAGGACTGTTGGATAAAGGGCTGGACGAGCCTGCAACCGTGGTGGGCGCGTCGCTTCGTTCAAATGGCATTTCGCACGTACTGATCGTTTGGTCGGGTGTTCAGTATCGAGAACACTTAACAGGCCGAGCCATTGAATCCAAATACCGGACCACCATTGACAAATTGTTAAGTAATTCACAAATCTTGCCAATTGCATGGGAAATCAACTCGTCACAGGCTGAGCTATTCAGGGTGATCGAGTAGTGCCAAGATTGTTTTGCAATTGAAACACCACGAGGGTCGAAAACGATCGAATGGAAATGTGACGCGGTCAGATGCCTACTGGAAAATGCCCGCAAGGACGGATAAGCTCAATCTTAGATTCGCGTGTTGTCGAATCGTGAATAACCTTGGTCCTTTGCTTGGAGTCCTCACATGGCTACAGTTGCGTCACCTATATCACAGCCCAAAGTCAAACATGCGGAGTGTTTTATCGACGGCCAGTGGCGCCCGGCGATTTCCGGAAAAACTTTTGAAACGATCAATCCCGCAACCGAAGAAGTTATTTGCGAGGTTGCAGAGGGGGACAAAGAAGACATCGACGCAGCAGTCAAGGCCGCTCGACACGCGTTTGAAAGCGGACCATGGAGTAAGATGGATGCTCGCGATCGCGGCAGACTCATGTATCGCTTGGCTGACCTGATCGAGGAAGAAGTTGACGCGTTGGCGGCCTTAGAGACTCTGGATAATGGCAAGCCGATCCGGGAGGCTCGCTATGCGGACTTGCCGCTGGTGATCGACTGTTTGAGATACTACGCGGGATACGCGGACAAGATTCACGGCTCGACAATTCCGATTCGAGGTAATTACTTTACTTACACGCGGCGCGAGCCTGTGGGTGTTGCGGGCCAAATCATCCCTTGGAACTTTCCGATGTTGATGACCGCTTGGAAATGGGGCCCAGCCTTGGCATCTGGGTGTACGATTGTTATGAAACCTGCCGAGCAGACGCCACTTACTTGCTTGCGAATGGCACAATTGGCCAAGGAAGCTGGCATTCCAGACGGAGTCATCAACGTCGTACCGGGATATGGCCCAACGGCAGGTGCGGCAGTAGTGAAGCATCCTGGAGTCGACAAGATAGCGTTTACGGGTGAGCACCGAACAGCTCAAATCATCATGCGAGATGCAGCCGAATCGCTGAAGAGGCTGACGTTTGAATTAGGCGGAAAAAGTCCGAATGTAGTACTCGCAGACGCCGACCTGGATCGAGCTGCACAAGGTGCTTACGTCGGCTTGTTCCTTAACCAAGGCCAATGCTGCTGTGCAGGCAGCCGAGTCTTTGTGGAAAGACGTGTGCACGATGAGTTCATGGAAAAGCTGACCAAGCTGACCAAGAACCGACGATTGGGCAATCCATTTTCCATGGACACCGAACAAGGTCCTCAAATCGACAAAGCCCAGTTTGATAAAATTATGGGCTACATCGACAAAGGAAATAGCGATGGAGCCAAGTGTGTTTCGGGCGGCGAACGCTTTGGAGACAAAGGCTACTTCGTTCAACCGACAGTTTTTGACGGTGTGACAGATTCCATGGCGATTGCTCAGGACGAAATCTTTGGTCCCGTCATGTCGGTTCTGACGTTCGACGACTGGGACGATCTAGTAAAACGCGCCAACAACACGTTCTACGGTTTGGCAGCCGCAGTATGGACTCGCGATGTGACCAAAGCCCATGACTTTGCTCGGCGTGTTCGGGCGGGAACCGTCTGGGTGAACTGCTACGATGTCTTCGATGCAGCAGCTCCATTCGGGGGTTTCAAAATGAGCGGCCACGGGCGAGAGCTTGGCGAGGAAGGTCTAAAGGCTTATACCGAATCCAAGACGGTAACGATTAGTTTGGAAGTATAATGGTTGCGGTACGTAGGTCAGCCTGTCCTCAGGCTGACATTGAATCATGGCATCATTGAATCATGGCATTAATCGAAGTGTCCGGCTGAGGACCAGCCCGAACTACGTGGAAAAGACGGCATCGATCATAAGTCGGGCGAAACCGGACGCTAGCGCGGATTATTCATTCAAGTGCAAACTAAAATGGCCCCGGCTGCGTATAAGTTGTTAGTTCACAACACCTTACCCGCAAGCACGGAAGCCAAACATGAGTATACATTCTGCAAGCCAATTGTCATTCGGATTTTGGCAAGGTCGAACGGTCCAAATCGAGCAAGTTGACGAAAATATTTCATCCGACGGCGGCCTCATCGCTTTCAAGCAACTTGATTCCATTCTTGGCTGGACCGAATCGTTCTCGCAATGGATTCAGCATTCAGGCCGAAACAATTACCAAGGATAACTAACCGCTGAGAACGCAGAGTTCCGCAGAGATT
>JAYVPE010000293.1:0-6084 GCA_043757575.1 Pirellula sp. | reverse complement strand
TTAGGTTCGGTGCAGGCGCGATTTCGACGACTTTTTGATGGCGTCGCTGAACGGAACAATCACGTTCGTGGAGATGGATGATATTGCCGTGTTGATCGCCCAGGATTTGCACTTCCAGGTGCCGAGCTTTGCCAACAAGTTTTTCGAGGAATACTTCATCGCTGCCGAAGGCGTTTTTAGATTCGCGTTGGGCTTGCTCCAAATTGGGCGCCAGTTCACTTTCCGATTCGACAACACGCATACCGCGTCCGCCACCACCTTTGGAAGCTTTGAGCATGATCGGGTAGCCCATGCTCTTTGCCGTAGCAATCGCTTCATCGAGCGACGCGACTGCGTGAGCGGAGCCCTCGAGGACGGGCACGCCGACTTTTTTGGCAATCGACCGAGCGGCTACTTTATCACCGAGCAATTCAAGTGCCCTAACGCTCGGGCCGACGAACGTGATTCCTGCAGCAGCGAGTGCCTTTGCGAATTCTGCATTTTCAGATAGGAAGCCATAACCTGGATGAACGGCATCGATTCCATTTTCGAGGCAGAGTCGCACGATGCCATCAATATCGAGGTAAGATCGAATCGGCTCGCCAGCTTTTCCGATTTGATAGGCTTCGTCAGCTTTGAATCGATGGAGAGCGAATCGGTCTTCGTGTGAATAGAGAGCAACGGTTCTGATTTTCAGTTCGTGTGCGCTTCGAAAAATACGAGTAGCGATTTCGCTACGGTTGGCAGCAAGAAGTTTGCGAATAGAAGCCATGTTGAGCAAATTGATAATGGGGAAAGGAGAATGGAAAATTCGCGGGGCGGGTGCCGTACGATTGACTACGGCTTGGAGGGCGTAGGCTTGGGAGGGCTAGGCTTGGCAAAATCGCCTGCGGTCGCAATCACAAATCGATCTGGTAAAATAGTTTCGATTATGGCTTCGTTTACATTAACCACTGTCAAATGGGCAACGTCTGACTCAAGTTTTTCGTAGTAATCCATGCTTCGCCCTGTAAAAAGGTTTTTTGCCAAAATGCTTGCGAGAGCTGCATCGCGTGAACGCACTAGTCGTTGCTTTTGCAAGTAGCCTTGAATGTTATCCCTAAGCTCTTTTTCAGTAACGCCAGATTTTACTAATTTGCGAACTTCCTCGTCGATGACTCTAATTAGTTTGTCTCGGTTTGCAGGACTTGTATTTGCAGTAATCGAAAGCACAGCCAGCTCATCCATGGGACTAGCCGCGAAACTGCTTGAAACGCCATACGAGAGCCCCTCGTCCTGCCGGACTCGGTTGCCAAGTCGCGATGCCAAACCACCGTCGCCTAAAATGGTGTTTCCAATTAATAGTGCTGGGTACTTGGGATGGTCATCTCGAATCGCGTATTGTTGGCTTGCAAAGTAGGTGGAATTGGCCTTGTCCGGAGTCTCAATCGACTGCATCGGGATTTTAATGTCAGTTGTGGCGGATGCAGCGATGCGTTGATACGGAATTTTCGATCTCCAATTTGAGAGCATCGCGGACAGCTTGGCCTCAACTTCTTTCGCGTCGAAATCACCAACAACCGTCACTTCGCCTTCGGTCCCGGATAGGAATCGGCTGTGAATTTCCTTAACGTCGGAAAGTTTCAGGTTCCGATAGTCTTCCAGTTCTTCTTCGATAGTAGCAACGTAACGTAAATCCCCTCGCTTGTAGGGATTCAGAACGCGGTATACAGCTAGGGCAGCCAATATTTCAGGCTCGCGTTTTTGATTCTCGAGTTGAGTGAACACTTGGTCCTTGAGCAGCGTCAATTCTTTGTCGTCGAAACGCGGATTGCGGAGGATGTCTGTGACCAACTCGAGCACATCTATCAACTTATCTCGTTTTGTTTCGATGAAAACATTGAGTACTTGCTCAAGCGGCTGCGAACTGACGCGAATGGCTGCTTTGAGTTTGTCTTTGCGATCGTTGATTTGTTGCAACGTAAGTGTTTTGGTACCACGCTCCATGAGGCTGCCAAGCATTTCGCAAGCCGCTGTCTTGCCCATCAATGACTTTTCGTCACCGAATCGAAGTTTGAGAATCAAGTTGACGGTACTACCACGCGTCTTCTTCGGCAAGAAAGCGTATGGTACTCCTGTCTTGAGTTCGCCACGAACGAGTCGACTTTCGATATTTTTTGGCGAAGGGTCAAACTCTTCGCCTTCACTAATGGCTTCTCTACCTTCGTAATCTTTTACCATTGTCGAAACGTCGGGACGGTCGGGAATTTCGATGCGTTCTGAACTATCCGTTGGAAGAAACAGCCCCACAGTTCGGTTGTTTCGAACCAAATACTTTTCTGCGACGCGTTGTACTTGTTCAGGTGTCGCGTTCTCAATTGCATCTCGATATAGGAAATACAACCGCCAATCTCCTTGGGCAGCCCAATCGCTCAGGCTAATGGCGAGGCTATCGGTTTTCGATGCTGCCATTTCCCTCGCATTGAGAATCTGTTGTCGTGCTCGATCCACTTCTTGGACGGTGACAGGATCGTCTGAAAGACTTTCCAGGGTATCGATCATGGCGGCCTGAGCGACATCCAGTGCCCTGTCTTTTGGAACTTGAGCAAAAAAGAACATGGTTCCAGGATCGTGCAGTCCAATTGCGCCGCCGAACATCACGGTTGCTTTTTTGGTTTCGATCATGGACTTATACAATCGACCGCTAGGTTCATCGGTCAGGATCGACGTTAGAAGGTCCACTGCCGCGAATTCCGAATCGCTCCCACAAGGAATGTGGTACATACCGCCGACGACCTGGACATCGCCTACGCGGCGAACTGTAGTAATGCGATCGCCATCTTGAGGTGGTTCGACCGTGTAAGTTGGAATGACGGGAGTCTTCGGTTTTTCGAGAACACCGAAATACGTTCGGACAAATTCGAGAGCTTTTTTCTCGTCAAAGCTGCCAGCAATCACGAGCATTGCGTTGTCGGGACGGTAGTACTTGCGATAGAACGCTCTCAAGCTATCAATGGGTACACGCTCTATGTCGCTCCGGTTGCCGATCGTCGAATTGCCATAATTATGCCATTGATAAGCGGCTGAAAACATGCGTTGCTGGAGAACTCGAATCGGATTGTTCTCACCTCTTTCAAATTCGCTTCGCACGACTGTAAACTCATTTTGAAGGTCTTCGTTTAAGATTTTGCTATTCACCAATCGGTCAGCTTCAAGACGAATTGCAAATTCTAAGTTTTCATCGGAGGCCGTAAGCGTTTCGTAATAATTGGTCCGATCAAGCCAGGTGCTGCCATTGAAAGATGCACCGCGGTCTCGCAGCGCATCGGGAATCTTCGGATGAAGCTCAGTACCCTTGAAGAGCATGTGCTCCAATAGGTGGGCCATTCCTGTCTCGCCGTAGCCTTCGTGACGTGAACCGACGAAAACAGTGCAATTGACCGTTACCTTGGGTTGGCTTTTGTCCGCAAAAAGCAGGATCTTGAGTCCATTATCGAGGGCATATTCATTCATTCCCTCAACTGATCCGATCTTGATTGGCATCTTGTCGTCCGCAACTCCGTGAGCAGAATGATTGAATAGGCCAAAGAGGCCGCTAAGGGTTAGAAGCACGCAGGAATGGTATCCCGTGCTTAAAAAGGCTAATTGCATCGTGAAATGGTCCTGTGGCTCGCCAAACTACGCGGTTCATTCAAGGAAGGACAAGATTGTAATACAATTTGAAGTATTAGTAGATTGGACATTCATCGAAGTAACAGAATAAACAGGTTGGGCAATAGAATGGTATGGCAAAGAGTCTGCGCGTCACATGATCTCACCGAAGGCCAATCCGTAGAGGTCGTTTTTCGAGGGGATGTAATCGCCGTTTATCGCCACGCCAACGAACTTTACGCAATCGACGGAATCTGCATGCATCAAGGTGGGCCATTAGCTCGGGGGCGAGTCGTTGATGGCACCGTTATTTGTCCTTGGCATGGGTGGCAATACGAGTTGGCGACCGGAAATCATGCCCCAACTTGCAAACCGATGCTGAAAACTTACAAAATCCAGGATTCCGATGGCGTAATTGAGATTGACTTGCCCATATAACAAATCCTAGCATCCCGCTTGGACATGAAGAATCAAGGATTTTGTTAGGTTCGTACGCCAAAAATCAATTCAAACCCAATCGATCACTTCAAGTCTACTAAAACTGTATCTAAGATTGGACATTCGGTCAGGGAGGACCGCAGTGCAAACTATCAAAACTGCCATCGTCGTTGTGTTATTACTGTTCGTTCTTTACGGGGGCTATGTGGCCATGAACGGGACAGACTCGCAGCTCAAGCCAGCATTGAGGGATTTGATTAGTTTCGATCAAACCATGCCAGACGTTTCTGGCCCGTCCCCGATCACTGCGAGCAATTCCGGAAATAAATCCAACAGCTTCGACATGTTTAATAGCTCGCCGTCGAAAGGGTTCGCATCCAATGCAAATGTTCCATCTTTTGATAATCCGAATAACTCCGAGCCGGCTGTGCCGCCGATTTCGTTTCCGAGCCCAATCAATTCCGCGTTGCAACCAGCTCCATTGTTGATCCCTCCGACAGCAAATCCTGCACTAGGCAGCGCTGAATTCCCTGCCCTTCCACCAATAGCAAATTTGCAATCGTTGAAATCCAATTCAACCTTTCCTGCGAATAGCAACGACAAATTTCCGCCTAGCTTTAGCGAATCGTCGATTCCAATTTCGACGAACACCCCAAGCTTCGGACTCAACGTCCCGGATTCCAAACTAACTCCTGAGTTCACGACGACGTTGCCTGTACCACTGCCCTCAACCAAGCCGCTCCCAGTTCTCGACCTTTCGAGCGAACTGGCGGCAACGTCTCCTTTGAGCTCAAGTGATTTGTCTTCATCCTCGATCAAATCGTCAGCGAGCAAGTCGTATGAGAACGCAAAAGACTTGGCGATGGAGCAGATCGATAGGGGCAATTTGAAAGACGCGTTGGCCACACTTTCGGTGTTCTACAATGCTTCGGAAATCACTACCGAACAACGTCAGGATCTGTTGGATCTGCTGGACGCATTGTCCCGCGAGGTCGTCTTTTCTCGACGCCACATTCTCGACATGGCCTATATCGTCGCTCCTGGTGAAACGCTCGAACAAGTCGCCAAACGGTACAATCTGCCCTCTGAGATTTTGGCTCGCATCAACGCTATCGACACAACGTCACAACTCCGAAGCGGCGAGAAACTCAAGGTTATTCCGGGACCATTCCGCGCCGAAGTCGACCTTGCCAAAAACGAACTTACGATCTTCTTGGGGGATTTGTACGCAGGACGGTATCCTGTCGCATTTGGCGCTGAGCCGTCACCGCAAGCGGGTGTATTTCAAGTGATCGACAAACAAAAAAACAGAAACTACTATGGCAATGGCGTACAGATCCAAGCAACGGATCCTCGCAATCCATTTGGGGGCTACTGGATCGATTTGGGACAAGAACTCTGTATCCACGGTTCTTCCAATAGCGGACCCACCGATAGCAAACTTGGCTGCATAAGCCTTTCGCCAATGGATGCGAACGATGTCTTCGGAATGCTTAGCCGCGGTTCTCAAGTAACCATTCGCAGGTAATTGCGATTCGCTGACAACCCGCAGAATAGGGTCACGTCCGAATGCATCCAATCGGGACCATGGCCTCTATCCATCTCAAGCGTCCTCAGGCGTCGACCGAAACAAATGCAGTTGTAGAGTGAGACTCTCCGGGTGAGAGTTCAATTCGACCTGCTGCCACGTTGGCTGTTTCAATACAAACCATCTCAAGCCACTCGTCATCACCAAAATCAGCCATGCGTTTGCTCTTGTCGATCCATGGGTTCCATACCACCGTCGATACCGAACCCGATTTGGATATTCGTATTACCCGCTTCATACCGTCGTCTATGAGCAGGCAATCTGCCCGAGTATCGCAGTACACGCGATCTGTCTCGCCAGTAAACTGAATCGGCATGCCCGACGCTGGTTTTAAGTTTGCTTGGTCGACCTTGTCAACATAGTCCGTTGTCTCCAAGCCCGCGATCAATATCGATCGAATATCGCTCACTGCAAAGTAAGTGTGCAGCGCATCCTCGAAGGACCGCGGC
>JAYVPE010000292.1:0-6090 GCA_043757575.1 Pirellula sp. | reverse complement strand
AAAAAACGTATCAAATGGACCCGGCCAACTCGGATGAAGCACTTCGTGAAGTAGCCATGGACTTGAGCGAAGGAGCTGACATTGTAATGGTCAAACCGGGAATGCCCTACTTGGATATCATTCGCCGGATTCAGGATACATTCCATGTCCCCGTTGCGGCATATCAAGTTTCAGGTGAATACGCGATGCTCAAGTTTGCAAGCCAAAGTGGCGCGATTCAAGAACGGGAATGCGTATTGGAAAGCCTTCTTGCATTTCGCCGCGCTGGTGCGACAAGTGTTTTAAGCTATTACGCACTTCAAGCAGCACAGTGGCTCAAAGATTAGGCGGCTTTCTTATTGGCCAAGTCGCTTTGATTTAGTTTATTGTAAAGCGTCTTGAGGCTGATTCCGAGTTCTTCCGCAGCGGCTGGCTTGTTTCCTTGATGACGTTGAATCGCTTCCTGAACTGCCAGCGACTCCATTTCTCTGAGACTTAGAGGATTGGCGGCTGAACTCATTGACTTCACCTCGCGTTTGATCCGTTTGTCGACAAAATGTCGTGGCAGATGTTCAGGCAGGATAGGAGGATGGTCGCACAGGATGGTCGCATGTTCGACAACGTTGGCTAATTCTCTAACATTTCCTGGCCAAGGATGCTGTTTGAATACAGCGATCGTATCCTCTGCGAAAATGGCTTCATTCGAAACGTGTTCCGGCCGATGACGCAGATACAAGTGGCGAGCAAGCGGCATCACATCTTCCATGCGGTCGCGTAAGGCCGGGACGTGAATTTCAAAAGCATTGATCCGAAACATCAAATCTTCCCGAAACGCTCCCGATTCAACCATGGATTCCACGTCGCGGTGCGTTGCGCAGACCACACGAACATCTACATGAAACGTCTGATTGTCACCGACCCGTCTGATATCACCGCTTTCCAAGACTCGAAGCAATTTCGCTTGCATGGCCAATGGCAATTCGCCAATTTCATCCAAGAAAATCGTGCCACCGCTTGCAACTTCGAAGAGCCCATCGCGCTGAGCATCGGCGCCTGTGAAAGCCCCTTTCTTATGTCCGAATAGTTCGCTTTCGATCAAGTGTTCTGGCAATGCACCACAATTGACTGCCACAAACGCTTTGTCTTTCCTCAAACTCTGGTCGTGCAATGCACGGGCTACCAACTCTTTGCCGCAACCCGTTTCACCTCGAATGAGCACCGTGCTTTGAGTGCGAGCGACTTTGCGAATCAGCGTAAGCACATCTTGCATGGCTTTCGAACTGCCAATCAGCTTTGGCGAGTTTGTTTGAGATGATTCGGATGAGTGTTCCAGGGCGGCTGAATGCCGTTTAAGTTCACGCCGTGCCGCCACGCGTTGCAGCAACGATTGCAATTCAGACAATCGACACGGCTTGCTCAAATAATCGATGACACCGAACCTAAGGGCCGCAACTGCGGATTCGAGCGACTGTTTGCCCGTCAAAACAATCGACTCGGTTTTAGGCGAGAGCGTTGCGGCTCGCTCAATGACTTGAATGCCGTTCATGCCTGGCATATCCAAATCGACAATCAAGCAGTCGAACGTTTCTCGCTGTAAAGCGGCTACCGCTGTATACCCATCGGGACAGACGGTGACGCGGTGGCCCAAATGCGGCAACTCCATACGCATCAACTCTTGCAGAGAGGGCTCATCATCGGCGAATAGAATGGAGAGCTGGCTAGGCTGCGTTTTTTTCATGGGTGGTGTCATAGTTTTGATTGCTGACGGGTTGATTGGGCAAAATCACTTCGAATCGCGTGCCGCAGTTAATACCCTGGCTCTTGGGAGTAATTCGACCGCCGTGATCCGCGATGATACGGCTGGTGATAGGCAATCCCAACCCCGTTCCGCGACCATCGCGGCGTCGCGTAAAAAACGGTTCAAAAAGATGCTGCAAGACTTCTTCGGTCATGCCACATCCATTGTCTTCGATTACCATGCGAACGGAGTCGTGCAATGCTTCGAGCGTGATTCCAACACAACCGTCGTTGCGCGCAGGATCCAAGGATTCAAGCGAGTTCGTAAGTAGGTTGAGTACCACTTGTTTCATCTCCTGTGGGCTAGCCCAAGCGATCATTGGCATCGGTCGCGGTTGAAATTCAATCTTCTGCGTTCGGAATTGACCAAGATGTCGTACCATATCTACGACATCCTCCACAATCTCATTCATATCGATCGATTGCTTGCGTTGTTCTGTTCCCAATCGAGAAAAATCGAGCAAGCGTTCGGTGATTCCTTTGCATCGGAAAGCTTCGTCTTGTATGCGGCGCAAATACGTTCGCAATGTATCTAAGTCGAAGCCAGGTGTCGGCTCGCTCTGCCTGTCTTTATCTTGCATATCCACAGGATGTAATATTCGGTGTAGCCTGGACTCGAGCGCTTCGGCACTCCAAGCAATGGAAGCAAGCGGGTTATTGATTTCATGTGCAACTCCCGCTGCAAGAAATCCTACGCTTGCCAACTGCTCGTTGCGAATCACCTCTTGTGAACGCTCTCGTACTTGGTCGTTGAGATCGCGTTGAATGTTTAGAAAGCTTGCCGCGCCCAGGTTGATTGCATCGGCGAGTTCCGACAATTCATCTTTGCTGGTGATGTGAATGCGATGTGCGAAGTCGCCGGAGGCTACGCGACGTGATCCAGCTAAGAGTTCCTTAAACGGCTTGATTACTGCAATGCGAGCATAGGCAATCAGTCCGATCAGAAGAAATGCAGCAAGTGTAGCACTGCTCCAAGCAAGAGCTATCCAAGTACGATATCGGGACCGAACTTCTTCGCGAAAGCTTACCATACGAGCCGTTAACAAGGTTGGGAGTAAGTGAGCAAGATTCGACAGCCGTTCGAGATCCTGCAATTGCTGAAACGCATGCGAAATGCTGCCAGACTCAAGGAGGTCTTGTTGTCGGAGCGAAATGGTATTCAGTATGTCGGTTAGTTCAGCGGACTTCTCGAACTCGTCCGACCGGTCAGAGAGGAATGGGTCATCGATATCCGAGCGTTCAAGCCTTGATTTGTAAAGTGCGAGTGCCACTCGCACACGATTCAACTTTTCGCGAAATCGCTGCTGGCTATTGAGTGCTTCAAAATTGGTCTCTCGCAGCATGGAGAACTCCATCGGTTCTTTAATGTCCAAGTGCTGAAATCCGATTCGCAACTCGTCGATGGATCGAGTGAGTTCGGCTGTGAGCGGCATCTCGGATGCGCGACTACTGAGTGTCGTAGCCAGATCGCGATAAGCGTAAACGCCGCGAAAGCTGCTGTATCCAAGAACAGCGATAACAATTCCTAAAACAACCATTGAAACGAGAAGTTTCTTGCGAATGGTTGACGTTGAAATCAACGGTACACGCCATCCCAAGGGACACCTCGATAGGAAACTTGAGGGTAATTGGATTGAGGCGGCGCCACATGTTGCGGCACATTCGCTTGCGGTCCCACCTGGCCTAAATTTTGGATCGAATAACCATTCATGTTGGGCATCGTAAATTGCGTCATGTTGTCCGACGCTAAGCTGTTAACGACGTAGGAAGCAATGGAAATATCGAGTTCCAAAAGGGGGCTACCGGACGGAATCAACTGAACTTTGACTTGGTGGGGCAAAGACGACTGAATGGATGAGTAGTATTCGTGTTTGGATTGCTGTGCGTTAGCGACCAGTCGACCTGTGGGGTCACGCAAGAACACTTGACGGCAAAATCCATATTTTGGATCGGCCACTAATGTGCGAGTGTAGTTTCCGACGGGACTCGGTTCTACCGTCGTAAGTTCGACCAGTCCATCCGCTCGCGTCACGGGCTGCTGAACAAGTCGATTGAGGTCAAGGTCACAAATCCCCATCGCTTGAATTAGCCAGATAGGGGACACTGGCAGGACTGGACGATCGACCTGGGATTCAAATTCGATGTGTTTGGCATAGTACATGTCTTTGGTCAAACCTCCACGGATTGCCATCCAAAACACATCGTCATTGCTGCCGATGTCGACACCTGCAATCCCTGCGACACTCGCCGTCATTCGGAAGCGTTTTTCGCGAGCCCAAGTCACGTTGGTATTGATGGTTCGCTCGTTGTTGACATTCACTGTAACCGAGTTGGACTGGAGTGATTGAACGTTGCGAGATCGATTGATGGCTTCAGACAGTTGGTCCAGGGTCGGCGGACTCTTGAACAAGGGAGTTGGCTGAAATTCAGGTATTGAACGCCTGGGCATACATGTTGCACCGCCCGCTACAAGCGTCAAAAGAACGATTGCCAAGCACTGCCATGCTTTGGATGTTTTGGGTTCTTCCACGCAGGAAGTGATATTCTGCCGTTCATGTTTCACAGTAAAGCAAATCGATCAATTTCTGGTGCAAGGTTTCTGTGCGATCGGGATTTGGCATATTTACGGGAACTAGAAACTCACGTCCATTGGAGGAATGAGTTAGTTGCATGTAGCTCGGTTCTCCTTCGGATTGCTCGCTGGCATGCTCCGTCAATAAACGTCGTCGTATCAAAAGTACAGCCAACAAGTACGCCAGATCGCCGTTGTCCGGTTGTTCACATAGTTTTTCGAGTGCATCCAGGAGAACGAGCGTAGGTGCCAGCGTCAGTTTGCCGGTTTGCTTGGCGGGCATTTGACTAACCCACCAACCGACCGCTTTCTCAGGAAGTCCTTGCCAATGTTCTATGCTGAAATCTTGCCGAACTAGTTCGCTGCCCCGCTGAAGCACGACTGAATAGTACCGCTCGCCAGCTTCAAACGGGCGGTCTGCCTTGTGGCACTTCCGCGAACTTCGTTGGATAGAGAATTCCTGCATGCAGTCGCTTTTAGGGAAATCGGCGAATAAAATCTAGATCAGGAAACCTAAGGATTTGGTAAATTAACATCCGATTTAGCCTTGGACGAATCCGCCGCGATCGTTAAACTTGCCACCCCCAGATCTCGGAACCGTACCGACAGTGACGACAATTGACGTCGTCATTACCGATGCTTATACACCGACTTTTTAGAATGCCTTAGTGCTCAAATGTCCAAATTAAAGACTCATAAGTCCACGAAGAAGCGATTCCGACTCACCGCGAGCGGCAAGGTTAAGCACCGCAAGGCTGGCACTAGCCATTTGGCCATTAGCAAATCGGCTAAAAAGATTCGCCAATTGCGTGGCACAAAAGTTCTGGAGCCGAATTTCCAGCGAGCTGTTCAAGACGCATTGCGTGGATACAGCTACTAGATCAAACAAGAGACTTGGCCCATTTTTTCACCAGGTGTTTGGGTAATAACTGTCACGAAGTCCTACTTTTACGGGCCGTTGCTGCTGAGATATTGCAGCCCTTCGTGGTGACCTGAGACGCCCTTTGCATCCAAGATTGCGTAGATATGAGAACAAGAAAAGGCTCAGCCCGTAGGCAGGCCAAACGAAGACTATTTCAACGAGCCGAGGGTTATGTTGGCGGACGCCGTCGACTGTATCGCACCGCCAAGGAAAATCTGGTTCGAGCTGGTCGGTTCGCTTACCGTGATCGGCGCCGCAAGCGTCGTGATTTCCGTCGCCTTTGGATTATCCGCGTCAACGCGGCCGCACGTATTCATGGCCTTCGGTACAGCGAATTTATTCACGGTTTGGTGTTAGCCAAGATCGAAGTCGACCGAAAGCAACTTGCCGAGATGGCAGTGAACGATGCAGCGGGCTTCGGCGTCGTCGTTGCAGCAGTTAAAGTGGCACTGGCAGCAAAAGTCGCCGCTTAACTCAGTTGAATAGGCTGCCAGCCTTTCGTAATAAAGCTAGGGCAGGCTAGCCTGGATTATTCATGGCAATCGCGTTTGTTTTGTTAAGTATTGCTGCGGTGGACATTGCGAAAAACAGTTCGAAACCAGACTGCTTTTCGTAACCCGACGCGCTAGCGAGGGATTTTACCGATCCCTCGCTAACACTTCGGGTTATGAATAATCCGGGCTAGCGGCCTGTCCTGCGTTTTTTTCGAGCCTGCGACTTATTAGTCGTGGGCTCGCTGCATAGTGTGACAACAGAGTCTGAGAACCTACAATGTCCCTTCAGAATTTTGTCGATTCGCTCGACGGTCTTCTTGATGAAG
>JAYVPE010000291.1:0-6109 GCA_043757575.1 Pirellula sp. | reverse complement strand
GGGAGCGACATCAGGTTGCCTATGAGCCGGATATGAATGTTATCAGCGTATTGCAAAAGGTTGCAGCACAAGCAAGAACGAGCGAAGGAATAAAGGTGGCGCCAGTCGCTTGGGATTGTGGATGCTTGGAAGAAGTATGTGGTTCTTGCACGATGGTGATTAATGGGCGTGTACGGCAAAGCTGCAGCGCACTCGTTGACCGTTTGTTAGAAGACGAAGCAAGCGAAATCGAACTTCGTCCGATGACCAAGTTTCCGGTCATTCGCGATTTATGCATAGATCGTTCAAGACTCTTTCGGGCATTGGAACGTGTCAAAGCTTGGGTGCCAGTCGATGGCTATTACGATATGGGAGCTGGTCCTCGGATCTCGCGAGAAGAACAAGAACAAAACTATCCGTTGAGCCAATGCATGAGCTGTGGCTGTTGCTTAGACGCTTGCCCCCAATTCACGAAAATTGAGATCCAACGCCAACCTGGTGAAACCGAAGCCGACTATACGATTCGAAAGAACGCATCGTTTGACGATGGTTTTATCGGAGCTCACGCGATTTCCCAAGCAATGCTGTTCAATTCGCACCCGGTTGGCAAGAACATGGCTCGCGAACGTTTGGAAGCGTTGACGTCCGCAGGAGGAGTTCAAGATTGCGGCAACGCACAGAATTGTGTCGCGGTTTGCCCTAAAGAAATTCCGCTAACCACCTCAATCGCGCGAGCTGGACGAGCCGCGACAGTTTACGCCATCAAGAAGATGTTTGACAGGTGAAGCGAAAAATATCGATTTGAAACCTGATGCTGCTGGGTTTATTGCGGCACCCGAGGAAAGTCGGCAGGTCAGTTAGGGCGAGGGAGCAACATATCAGGTCAAACAGTTGGACAAAAAAAATTCTCGACTGAAAACGAACTTTTAGCATCAAAGCCAGCGATCGTTCATAGCAGCTCGCAAGCCGAATTAGCCATCTCGGGCAGTCCTTTTAATGCGTTGACCATCGCTAGATCGATTAGCCTTGTTCTCTGTGGAGCACTCTCCTTGCGAGCTGCTAGCAGAGCTAGCAAGTTGGCTCACCTAAAACCACCGACTCCCAAAACCAAACCCAGCTACATGAACTATGACCGAGAGGTACGATGGGCAATAAGGCTTGCGCCAATGAGCACTGAGTCATCATGACGCGAAAAACAGAAATCGCAAATTTACAATTTTTGCGATTCTGCTGTTGCCTAAACCTAAGACCGTCGCTGACCCTTTTTTCCTCTTTTACTCGACCGTCGATCAACCTCGCATGATCACCACTTCGCAGTTGGGGAGCTTGGCTTTAAGAGCCTGGATTGACTGATCATTTCCGCGGAACTGATTGCCCATCAAACGTACTTCTTTGAGATTGGGCAAATTGGCAAGTGGAGTCAGGTCAACACCAGCAACTCCCGTGCCTCCCAACATTAGCATTTCGAGCGCAGGCATGCTTTCGAAATTAGCAAGACCATCGTCGGTAATCCCCTTGCATCCATCCAGAGACAACTGTTTCAGTCTTGGTAGTTGAAGTCGTTTGAGTCCCGCGTTCGTCAAGGTTGCGTAGTCGATCTCGAGCCATTCTAAACCCGTAAGCGAGTTCAATGTATCGATCGACTCGTCCTGGATATCAGTCGAATTCAGGTGCAACCATTTAAGTTGAGTCATTCCATTCAAGGCATCAATTCCTTGTGGGCCAACCGGGGTGCGAAATGCCACTAACTTTTTAAGGTTCTTCAGGTCCTGGATCGCCACCCAGTCTTTCAGAGGTAGGTCTTGGCAGTGGAGTTCGAGCTCCTCCAGGCTTTGTAGGGCAGCAAGATTCTTCATTCCCTGGGCAGATACTATGCGACTAAAGATCGCGAGGCGTTTTAATGGACAATTTGTGAGGTGCTTGAGGCCGCTTCCAACGACCTGGGTATGAGCGAGTGTCAAATCGGTTAGTGTCGCTGACTTGGCCAGGTCCTCCAACGAGGAATCGTCGATGGGCACTCGTACTATATCAAGCAATTTCAGCTGTGGAAACGAACCCCTGAGCGCGGTCAGTCCTTTCTTGGTGACTTGGGAGCATTCTTGCAATCGGAGTTCCGAAATTTGTGTGTGCTTGATTGCTTCCTTAACATCCTCGTCGGTGACATTTTTCCCAACGAGCGTCATGGTGATGACCTGGCCCGCCGCATCCTTGTCCATTCGAATGTCCGCTGCTGGCTTAACGCCTTTGCAACCGCCCAGTGCGATGCATGCAAGCATGGCGAACGGCAAAACAACCATCGAGCGATGCACTATTTCTTTCCCTTCTTGGTTTCAAGATTAAAGTCGGCCTTGTTCGAGCCGGACTTGACTTCGAATGAAAAGTCATGATTGGGAACCGCGGCTTTGGCGCGTTCTTCCGGCGTCGCGACGTCGCTGGAACTTTGGAAGCCCTTTGAAACAACCACTTGATGTTTACCAATCAAAGCCCCGGCTGTTTCATTCACGACGAGACTCAAACGATATTTGCCCGAGCTGTCGGTAAGACCGGACGACGCAGGCGCTTCCGCTCCGGCTCCAATGGGAGTGAACGCGACGGACGCGTCCGGAAGTGGCTTGCCATCGAGAGTGATAGTCCCTTCAACTTTTCCCAGGCTATACTTGCTTCCGCATCCGGATAGGCAACTCAATAGGAAACAAAGCACTGCCAGTTGGAGTGTATTCGACCCAAATGTCGATCGCATGAAGATACCTTTTCTAGAAAAATCGCAAGACAGTAATCCCAATGTTGAACTGAGACAAAGCCTCGCTGTTACGCTAAGGAAAGTTGCCGAACAACGTAGCACGCTGCTCGGAAGAGAAGTTTTTGGCTCGATCAAAGGGTGGCCAAACCATTAATCGAGGTTAGATGAGACTTCACCGCCACTGATCGTCGCGAGAGCCGGAAGAACGCCCATGACAGTCGGAGGGGTTGTGTCACTCGCCGGCGAAACTCCCAAATCCACATTGGCGCCGATCGCGCGTACCGACCCATCGCCGAAGGCCCACTGAAGGACACCCGTGTGCAAGCTGCCCCATCCGCGTTTGCAAGGATTGTCTCCACCTGGTTGTCCAGGAATATTGCAACGATCGTAGTTGGCAATAAGAGTTCGGGGCTGACCGACGGTGACTGTCGACTGATTGTACGAAGTGTACGTGTAGCCCCAGAAACTTCGTCGACGAGGTTGAGTAATCGTGTGATACTCTCCGACGACGATCGTGTTGGATGTTCCATCGGTAATCGCGCCTATTCTAGTCGCGCTGGCGCCGTGCACCGCTCCACCGGTGGCTGTCAAACCTCGATGGCTTCCACCCACGGTGAACAAGACCCCACGATTTGCTGTGTGCCATGCGTTGGTTTGATTGGAGTCCATCCAAGCAATGCCTCGATAGCCAGCACCGCTACAAGCGCGGTATGAGCTCGTCATATATTGCTTATTGAAACCGTTACCACTGGCGGGATTAAGCAATTCGCCTGCTCCTGTATCTGAAGGACACATATAGGCAGGTATTTTCTGCTGCACTGCAAAGCCATTGACATCCGTCGCCGCAACGGTTGTACGGCCCGGCGCCGAATCATTGAATAGCGCAAAGTCGTAACGGCTGTAAAGAGTCTGCTGTTCGATAAACGGAAGAAGAAACAAAGCCCAATTGCCTGCGCTGGGTGTGCTGCAGCAACCTCCTGGGGTGACGCCTCCCGGCGGAAACACCTTGAAGGTAGATTCGTAATTGTGAAGCGCCAATCCCATCTGCTTGAGATTGTTGCTGCACTGCATGCGCCGAGCCGCTTCGCGAGCAGCCTGAACGGCGGGCAAAAGCAAGCCTACCAAGATCCCGATGATGGCAATGACCACCAACAGTTCGACCAACGTAAATCCAAACCTGAAATTTCTTTTCGACATGGGTGAATCTCCAAATTATGCGATCCAAAAACGAGAAAAAAAACCACGACCGGAAGGGGCGTTTGACTGCGGTCTACACCTTTCGAACGCCCCTGGGCGATCCGAGCACAGGTGTCCGCGGGAAAACGCAATTTTTATTCTATATTGATTAATTTGCCCTTGTCAATGACTTAACGGGGTACAATCTACATTGATGATAATGAAAATGTTTCCGCGCGGGTCGCGAAGGGGGAAGCATGCAGGACAAACGCACACTAAAGTGTTGTGCAGACCAAGTAGTTGCGCCAAGTAGTTAATGTTCCATCCTGCAGTGTCGGATAAAAAATGAATGCTTTCGAGCAAAAAAGTGGCGCAGTTGTTGGTTCCTATAAAGTCGAACTCAATAAGACAGTCGTCGAATCGAAAGGGACTAAAGGCGGTGAGGCTGACGTCAATATGACCTATGGGCTCCCCCTAAAGTATGCCAGTTTCACAACTTCTGGCATCACGATTTCGGTGCCTGAAAGCGGGAAGAAAGACATTAAGTTCGACCTGGTTTCAAAGTAGCAAGGTTTTTGCACGCGAAGTACGAAGACGTTGGTTCGAAAAGGTATTCCGAATTGAGTCCGGCTGTTTCGTTTCGCGACATCGCCACCGCGTCACGGTGAACTAATGAAAATGTGTTCAAGCCCATGTTTACTGTTGTTTCCACAACCCGAATGCGCAAGCGAGGGGCAGCGTGGATGCCCTGCTTTCCGGCCGGTTGATTTAATTAGCCGTAACGCGTTAGCGTCGGTTCATTCGCCGAAAACCGGGGCTAACGCCCATCGGCTATTCATTATTTTTGTAAATTGCATTAAATCAACAGGGGTTTACGCGTCGGGTCGATAATTTTCACCAGTTCAGGGTCATGGCTGGCTCAGGCTTCAAGCCAATAAGGGTCGCCGAGATCATTCGCTAGGAGAGTAACTAACTTGACTTCCCAATAGTCCCACCATCGACGATGGGTGCCGTTTTTGTAGAGCTGGCAATCGACCCGGTGTTGGTTCCCGGAACGACTCGTGGGCCGGCAATGTTCGCATCCATGATGCTCTTCAAGTCGTCCGAATCCACTACTTCGACTTCGATCAGACGTTGCGCTAACGCTTCTAGTGCTCCGCGGCGCTCGCCTAAAATGGTTCTTGTTTTCTGAATCGCTTCGTCGATAAGTCGTTTGACTTCTTGATCGATTTCTCGAGCGGTTTGTTCGGAGTGCTCGCGACCATAGGATTCACCAGATGCGGCAGCCAAGAAAGGGGATCGATTGCTTTCCCGATAATTCACTTTACCCATGCGGCTCATTCCAAATTCCATGACCATCCCTCGGGCGATACGAGTGGCTCTCTCCAAATCGTTCTGTGCTCCAGTGCTAATATCGCGAAAGATGATTTCTTCGGTTAACGTGCCCGCGACGAGCACTTGCATTTGCGCCTCAAGCTCTGGCTGCGTCATCAAATAACGATCCCCTTCGGGCCGTTGCATGGTATATCCCAGAGCTGCAATACCGCGAGGAATGATCGAAACCTTGTGGACAGGATCCGTATTGGGTAGCGAATAAGCAACTAAAGCGTGCCCGGCTTCGTGGTAAGCAACGCGGCGTTTTTCGTCCTCGCTCATGATACGACTCTTCTTTTCCAAGCCTGCCGTTACGCGCTCGACTCCGTCGTTAAACTCCTCTTTGCCAACATCGCTTTTGCCTTTTCGTGCAGCCAGCAGTGCGGCTTCGTTCACTAGATTGGCGAGGTCAGCACCGACAAAGCCCGGCGTAATCGCCGCGACCTGCTTTAGTTCAACATTCGAGCCAAGCTTCACACCTTTGACGTGCACTTTGAGAATTTCCTCACGTCCTTGTTTGTCAGGACGATCGACCAACACGTTTCGGTCAAAGCGGCCTGCGCGCAGCAAAGCAGGGTCAAGTGTTTCAGGTCGGTTGGTCGCGGCGATGACGATAACGCCAACATTGGCTGCGAAACCGTCCATTTCTACTAGTAGTGCATTGAGAGTTTGTTCGCGTTCGTCATGGGAACCGGGGACGTTGCCAGCCCGACTCTTGCCTAGTGCGTCGAGTTCATCGATGAAGATAATCGACGGTGCCTTGGCGGTCGCTTGCTGAAACATATCCCGAACACGGGCGGCACCGACGCCGACAAACATTTCTACGAAGTCAGATCCAGA
>JAYVPE010000290.1:0-6115 GCA_043757575.1 Pirellula sp. | reverse complement strand
TGGTGGATTTCGACGTGGCAATACGTCCTCGATGCTTGTGGAATTCAGTCCCATGATCGAATCATGATGGCTTTCTCGTTTGGGCCATTCATTGGATTTTGGAGCGCACATGATGCATGCCTGAACAGGGGGTGTATGGTTATTCCTTGCGGCGGCATGTCGACCGCCGCTCGTATCGACTTGATCCAATCGGCCCAGCCCACGGTACTCTTTAGCACCCCTAGTTACGCAATGCACATGGCAGACGATGCCGCACACCGAGGTATCGATTTAATAGGGTCATCCATTCGTCAAGTGTTTGTAGCGGGTGAGCCAGGCGGTAGCGTTCCGGCCATTCGTTCTAAAATTGGATCGGCCTTCGGTGCCAACGTAATGGATCATGCTGGTGCGACGGAGGTTGGACCGTGGGGGTTCGGCTCTCGCGATGGCCAAGCGGTTCATGTTATTGAAAGTGAGTTTATCGCCGAATTTTTACCTTGGGAACGCGACCATGACAATAATAATCGTAATGTGAAACTCCAACCCGAACTAGATCTAGCGACCGAACCTTTCGAATTGGTTCTCACATCATTAGGCCGAGTCGGAGCTCCAGTCCTTCGATATAGAACGGGCGATCTGGTCCGCCCTCGTTATGTTGCAGATAGTGAATGCACTTTCGTACGACTTGAATCGGGAGTATTGGGCAGAACTGACGACATGATTGTCGTGCGCGGAGTTAATATTTTCCCTTCAAGCATAGATACGATCGTCCGTTCGTTTCCTGCAATCACCGAGTATCGACTAACGGTCTCAAAGAAAGGCTCCATGGATGAGCTGCTTCTCGAATTTGAGTCCAGTATTGACGCGGACGCGAAGAGCTCCAAATTGTTGGCGGAAAAGCTTTCCATCCAGCTTAATCTGCGATTTGAAGTGATTCAGGTATCGAAGGGTGCGTTGCCGCGATCCGAAGGCAAGGCCAGACGCCTATTCGATCGACGCGGGATCGCTGTAAAGTAAGAAACCTTCGATCCTCGCCAATTAAACCACCAAGAATGGTTTTTCTAGACGCGCTGATTCGGTGGTAACAACTGCGATTTCATATTCAGCATCCGTACCTGCCGAACCCCAACGCCCCTTTTTATCGATCGCTAAGAAATTGATGTGCAACTCGGCGGGTTTTTTCCTTTCCGTTTTCGCGATGCGTTCGATCGTTGCTCGACATGCCGCTGTAGGATCCATCCCTGTTCGCATCAGTTCTACAATGAGAAACGAACCACAGTGTCGCATGACATTTTCGCCAATACCCGTCGCACCTGCGGCACCCACTTCACCGTCCACGTACAGTCCACTTCCAAGAATCGGACTGTCACCAACCCGTCCCGGCAACTTATACGCTAAGCCACTCGTCGAACAACCACCGGCGATATTTCCAGTCGAGTCAATCCCTATCAAAGCAATCGTGTCGTGGTTGGGTGGGACAGCGAGCTCTGCGTTAGGTCCCATCGCTTTTGCCTGTTGGGCTTTCCAATCTTGCCATTTCCTTTTCTGCTTTTCCGTTAATAAGACCTGGGATTCAAATCCTTGTTCCGTCGCGAAAGCGGCTGCACCAGCACCCACTAACAATACATGCTTTGTCTTTTCCATTACACGTCGAGCTACGGAAATAGGGTGGGGAAAGTTCTCTAAGGCAGCAACCGAACCGGCTCGATGCGTAGCTCCATCCATGATGCACGCATCCAATTGAACAACACCGTTCGCGTTGGGTGCTCCCCCGACTCCGACTGAATCGACACTCGGGTCCGCTTCAGCGACGCGAATTCCCATTTCGACGGCATTTAGGACTGACTCCGTTTTAATCAGCGTTTCAAAGGACTGGATGCATGCAGGCAAACCGAACTTCCAGGTTGCAATGAATAATGGCAGTTGGTTTTTGACATTCGCTTGTCCGGCACCCGAAAAGCCCCCCCAAGCAGCAATTGCAGTCAAGTAGCCCGCAAACTGCCTACGATCGATTTCCATTGTTGCTTTCCTTAATAAATAATTGTTCGCCCATGGTCTATCTCAACTCGCAACGATCGGGATCACTTCAAAAAATGTCTGACAGATCGCATCGCCAGCTAGGTTTAGTTTAACCTGGAAGTTGTCGATGAATTCATGCAGGCCAAGGTCCATGACATCGTCAATATGCAGGAAATCAAATTCAGCTCGAAGCCGACCTAGATACTGCTCCGGCTTGTTGCTGAAATTGCCAGTGGCTCCTCCGGTGATCGCCAACAACGACTGCTCCGCTCTGGAGATACAGAATCGAATTGCTCGTGGAAAGTCGCGATCCAACAGCATGAACGCCGCAACTTGTTTGGGTGACAATCGTCCATGGCGACGACGATACATTTCTAATGCACTCGTGCTCTTGAGCAACATTCCCCACTGGCTAATGTCGATTGGAGTCCCGACATCGCTGACGTCAGGCAATAGCAAGTAATACTTGACATCAAGAATGCGCGATGTTTTGTCCGCTCTTTCGAGGAGCGCACCCAGCCGGCCAAAGTTCCAAGCTTCGCCGTGTGACATCGTGCTGTAGGTAACACCCTCCAGCAGATAACCGGCTTGGCGAATGCGGCCAAAGAACTCAAAAGGTGAATCGACCGCCGCAGAATAGTGGCGATTGTCTCGCACGAAAAGATAGAATTTATTGAGCTCCTCCCACATTTGGCTGCTCAGCATCTCGCGACTTACACGCGCATTCTCGCGCGCCATTTTTAAGCAGGATAAAATGGAATTAGGATTGCGCTCGTCAAACGTCAAGAAACGAATCACGTTTGCTTGATTCACTTGATCGAAATGCTCATGAAACAAATCGTTGTCACCCGTGGTGTAAATCAGTGGCTCCCACTGCTGGTAGTGATCCACACCGATACCAAGCGTTAGATTGAGCGTCACATCAATAAATCGGGCAACATTTTCAGCCCGTTCGACATACCGCCTCATCCAAAAAATTGATTCTGCTACACGAGATAACATTCATCTATCCAATCGTCGTCTAAACACCAATTGATTCGTTTCTCAAAACCCATGTATCTTTGCTTCCACCCCCCTGAGATGAATTTACGATGAGGGAGTCTTTGACAAGTGCGACACGTGTTAGTCCACCTGGCACAATGTAAATGTCTTCGCCATATAAGATGTAGGGACGCAAGTCGACGTGCCGGCCTTCCAACGAATCTCCACACAAAGTTGGAACGGTGGACAAGTCCAACATCGGTTGAGCCACGTAGTTTCGAGGATTGCTCAAAATCAATTCTTTGTAAGTTGCAAGCTGTTCTTTGGTCGCCTTCGGGCCGAGCAAGATACCGTAGCCGCCCGATTCGTTGGCCGGTTTAATTACCAATTTGTGAATATTTTCGAGCACGTATTTGCGTTCCGATTCGTCCGCACACATATACGTCATTACGTTCGGTAGGATCATGTCTTCACTCAAGTAATACTTGATCATTTTCGGAACGTATGCATAAATCGCTTTGTCATCAGCGACTCCCGTTCCTGGTGCGTTCACCAACGCTACTTTGCCCTCGCGATAAACTTGCATCAGTCCCTTGACTCCTAAAGTCGAATCGGGGCGAAGGCATTCCGGATCTAGGAAATCGTCGTCAATTCTTCGGTAAATTACGTCCACCCGTTTGAGACCACGCGTCGTTCGCATGTAAACGTGACCGTCCTTAACCAATAGGTCGGATCCCTGGACAAGTTCAACGCCCATCTGCTGGGCGAGAAAACAATGCTCAAAGTACGCGGAGTTGTGGATGCCAGGCGTGAGCACAACAACATTCGGTTCGTTCGAAGAAGTGAGCGATACGTACTGCAACATCTTGAGTAGCTGTTCTGGATACGTTTCTACCGGCAATATGTTTCGCCCCTCGAACAGTTGTGGAAACGTTCGCTTCATCACCTCGCGGTTCTCGATCATGTAGGAGACTCCGGATGGGCAGCGTAAGTTGTCTTCCAATACGTAGATCTGCCCGTCTCCTCCCCGCACTAAATCTGTTCCCGTAATGTGGCACCAGATCCCACGCGGAGGGTTCATTCCGTGTATCTGTTTTAGAAATCCTTTACTCGACTGGATCATGTACTCCGGCAGGATTCCATCTCGAATAATCTTTTGATCGTGATACAGGTCGTCAATAAACATGTTCAGCGCACGAATTCGCTGCTTTAGACCACGTTCGATGTAGAGCCATTCCTCCTCCTGAATCACTCTTGGGATCAGATCAAACGGCCATACTTTTTCGGTTCCAGCCGAATGGCCATAGACGTTGAATGTAATCCCCATATTGAGAAGCTCATGGTCCGCAGACCGCTGTCTTCGCTGAAGTTCACCTGGAGACAATCCTGCCAGCTTGTCGGCCAAGAATTCCATCCCCGGTCTAGCTTCACCAGCCGGGTTAAACATTTCGTCGAAAAAGCCTCTTGAGTCGTACTGGGAGATCTTAAGCGGATCGTTGTTACTGAAGTTTCCATTAACTCGCTCCATACCGGACCCGTCAAATTGGCTTTGATGATTCATCAAGGATATGTCGATTTTCTTCGAATTCTACAAACTCGGACCGTTTGCAACAGCGCGACATGCTCAAAAAGCAGCTCCTCGCAAAAACCATACTGCCCAAATCAACAGCATCTGTCGCCTGGAGGCCAGCCGCAGTTCATGAATTCATTGGACTTTTGGAACAAACACGGGAATCACAATATACTTAGCAAATTCGAAGCCAATGAGGACTAAACGGCGATCAAAAGTCAAGAATTTATCATAGGAGGGGAACAAGAAAATCACAACGCTTGTCATTCCAGCTTAGTGACTTGTTAAACCCGTGAAAGGGGCGGGCACGCGATGGCTTAAGCTTTGCGAATGAAATGCGCTGCGTAACTTCGTACATGCTGACCATTCAAAACATGAAAAGATCGCAACTGTTGCACAACCGAGTCGGAAAAGTGACTAAATGGAACATGCACCAATGCCTTTTTAAACGTCTTGGCAATCTTCTTCATCGCTAATCCGGGTGCTGACCAACTAAGAAAAGCGATGTGACGCGAATCGGAATGTAGGCAAGCGGCAGCGACTAAACGTTGTTCGATAGTATCCGCGAAGTCCAATAATTCATCCGCCCATATATCAGCAATGTGCCGAGGAGGGAAAAGAAATAATGCGCCACCATAAGTCGAAACGGCAACGCCCGGACCTAGCATCTCCTTTTGGAATGGGGTAGCAAAAAAAGCTAGTGTCGATTCCTCCTCATGTTCAGCAAACCAAGTGGCTCGCCATGAATACTCGCGAGGATCGGGTTCATTGTCAAATAGCATCACGGCTGCATCGAGATGTCCAATGGTTGGCGGCTGAACCTTAACATAAAGTGATCCATCGTACCAATGACGAAGCGTCTCACGAAGATCGATGCCGTCCATCATGCTCGTTGTGAACTTTTCGGTCCGAGCCAAATCGGCACCGATCATGCCCTGCGCCCGTTCGATAACGCGATTGCGAAAACTCTCAATCCGAGTGTCTTCTTCGGGCCACGAGCACTGTTGGTATGGATTCCATCGCATCTTCCACTGGCGCTGATCTATTTTTTGCGCCCGCCGATTGAGCTCCAGCGAATGCCAAGTGGTCGGTGAACCAGGCAATCGACTGATCATGGACACCAAGCCAATGCCTGGCACATGCGCTTGCTCTATTCCCATTCGAAGTATGGGCCAAGACAACGGTTCGTCAAATGGATAATTTTTTGCTGCTTCGACGAGATGAATCGTGTACTGATCCCCCATCACTTGTTGCGAGGATCGTGCGATCGTGTAAAAGCTGGGAGTGAATCGACGGTCTAATAGTGTCTGGTTTCGGATGTATTTGAGACACTGAGACAACAGTAGCGGCGGGATCTTTCTGGCTCTATTGCCCATGTCTGCCAAGTAGCTTTGCCGTGTTGAAATCAGCATCTCCTTTATCCCGTCAACCACCAGCGAACTATCGTCATCTAATGAATTGCGGGCGATTTCGTACAACCCCGTAATAAACGGCAGTTCCCCCATGAAAAAAAGTAAGGTTCGCGCATCAACAGCGTAGTTCTCGGCTGGCGATGGTACTTCTTTA
>JAYVPE010000289.1:0-6121 GCA_043757575.1 Pirellula sp. | reverse complement strand
TGCTCTATGCGACTCTGATTGTTGTACTCGTCTTCGTGCCAGTATTGTGCATGACCGGCGTGCAGGGCCGACTGTTTGCACCGTTGGGATACGCCTATATTTTGGCCGTGCTTGCCTCGCTCGTGACTGCATTGACCTTGACTCCCGCACTGTCGGTAATGTTGTTGACGCAGACCCGCGTAGTACGAGAGCCCTGGGTACTCAAGTTATTGCAAAACGGTTATGAGTTTGTGCTTCGTCGCGTTGCGAACGCTCCGGTGATCACATTTGCCATGGTTGTCGCCACGTTGATTGTGACGTCCCTTGGTTTGATGCGTGCCGGAGGTGAATTTCTGCCCGAACTTCGCGAGAGCCATTTGATTGTCCATATGCAATCGCTGGTCGGGACATCGTTGCAACACAACGTCTTGTCGGGAAAGAAAGTAGCGGAGTACCTCAATGGTATTCAAGGTGTACGCAACGTATGTCATTTGGCGGGTCGGGCCGAACAAGGTGAAGATACATGGGGTGTTGAATATGGCGAGATCGAGGTGCCATTGGAACCGAATTCAGATGTCAGTGCCATCCAACGGAGACTTTTGGATGAATTGCCTGAAAGATTCCCTGGACGCAATTTTCACGTTTTCACTTTCCTGTCGGAGTGCATTCATGATAGCCTGTCGGGTTCTATCGCGCCGGTTCTAGTGAAAGTGACAGGCCAGAATTTAGTGGATGTGGATGCCGCAACGAATCGATTGACAGATGTCATACAGTCGATTCCGGGTAGCGAAGGCGTTTACGCAGAGCCCCAGGAAGGACAACCCGAGTTGGTTGTTCGAATCCGCCATGAAGATGCTTCCAGATACGGTATTCGCCCGACCGAGATCATCGATTCGGTACACGCTGCATACCAGGGCGTCACGGTCGCACAATGCTATGATCGAAATCGAATCATTCCGGTAGTCGTGATCCTAGATCCATCCATTCGAGAGCGGTCAGAGCAAATTGAGGACTTATGGATTCGCATACCAAGGGATCCTTCCGCTGGACTTGCTCCTTCTGGGATAGACTCGCGTTGGATTCAATTGCGACAAGTTGCAGATGTTTTTTTAGGAGATGGGCGCTTTTTAGTGACCCATGAAAATGGTCTTCGCATGCGAGCGATAACGCTGAGCACTCAAGGCCGAGACGTCGAATCGTTTGTGCGTGAACTTGAGCAGAAAACACAGTCTATAAAACTACCGGATGGTGTCGTAATTGAAATCAGCGGGGAACATGTAGCGAAGCAGTCAGCCCAAAAGGAGTTGCTTTTTACGAGTCTTGGTGCAGGGATCGGAGTGGTCCTGTTATTGTGGATGGCTCTTCGTGATATGCGGATGCTGTTGCTCGTTTTGCTGAATGTCCCGTTCGCACTAGTGGGCGGTGTTGCGGCCGTCTATTTTATGGGCAATGTAATAAATGTCGGTTCGATGGTCGGATTCGTAACGTTGTTTGGGATCACCATGCGGAACGGCATCATGATGGTTTCGCATTGGCAGCATCTTCATTGCGTCGAGGGAGATACCTGGAGTCGAGAATTGATTTTTCGCGGTGCGAGAGAGCGATTGGGGCCAGTGCTAATGACAGCATTGATAACTGGGTTAGGGCTTGCACCCATTGCGATCGGAAGTAACCAAGCGGGCCGAGAAATTGAGGGACCCATGGCCATCGTCATTTTGGGTGGGCTCATTACTTCGACTGTACTTAACCTACTGGTATTACCTTGCGTCGCTTGCTTTTTCACAACGCGCCGACTTTCGGAGTGAATTTAGATTGTGCATGGTTAATCAAGCGATTTCAGATTTTCTGTTCATTCTCATCTATTTCTCATGAAGCCAATGGTATGCTCGCGTGTGGAAAACGTGAGCGCACTCGCGTTTGAATAACAAGAGTTCCCTAGGAATGGAGTGAAATCCGAAAATGGTATTCGCACAATTGAGATTCTGGCTGCTAGTGGGTGGCCTTTGCGTTGCGGCCTTCTCAACCACAAAGTTTTCTTCTGCTGACGACAAGAATTCCAAAGGATCAGATGAAACCGAGGTCACGCTGAAACAAGTCCCAAAAGCAGTTCGCAAAGCGATCAAGCTTGCGACCAAAAACGCATACATCGAAAAAATCGTTCTCGAAGTGGAAGATGGTCAGGTTCAATACGAAGTCGAGGTTGCGGTCGAAGGAGGGACAGTCGAACTGCTCTTCAATTCCGATGGCCAACTTGTTGGAATTGAGGTCTTGGAATCCGACGACGAAGAAGAGTCTGAAGAGATGGATTCGGAAGACGAAGACGATGGCGATGACGAATCCGAAGGAAGCAAACAAGTGAGCGCGAAGGTCGAACTGAAGGATATTCCCGAAGCCGCTAAGAAAGCGATCCAAAAAGCTGCTGGCGACGCCAAGGAAATTGAATGTGAAGCAATTACCGAAGCAGAGGTTACTGTTTTCGAAGGAGCTTGGATGGTCGGCGACGTCAAAATGGAAATCACCGTTTCGAAGGCTGGCGAAATCGTTTCGCAAGAAAGCTCGATGAGGTTAGAGCAACTACCCGAGGCACTGCGTCCAATCGCAAAAAAGTTTGCAGGTAAAGACGAATTGAAACTCGAGCGGAAGACAGTCGTTCTTTACGAACTAGAAGTCGTTAGAGACAGCAAAACGATCGAAATATTGGTGGACGCTACCGGACGACAAGTCAAAATGGTACTCGGCAATGAAGACGAAGAAGAAGATAATGATAAATAGTCCATCAACTACAATTTCAACGATAGGATTCTCGAGCAAGATCTGTTGGGAGAGTTCGCGTTGAAAGTACTGGTGGTAGAAGATTACTTCCCAATTCGCAAAGCTGTCGAAGCGACTCTACGCGAATCTGGATACGCCGTGGATTGTGCTGTCGATGGCTTCGAAGGCTACTCGGCAGCTTGTAGTGGAGGGTACGACTGCATTATCTTAGACTGGATGCTACCTAAGATGAGCGGAATTGATTTGATTGCTCGGTTGCGTCGAACATCGGATCAAACTCCAATCTTGATGCTTACGGCGAAAGATGCGACGGAAGATCGAATCCAAGGGCTTGACTGCGGGGCGGATGACTATTTGGTCAAGCCCTTTTCGATAGGCGAATTACTCGCCCGAATACGCGCTTTGATTCGACGGCACTACTCTGCAAGGAACCCAATCATCACAATTGGGAACTTAAGATTGGATACCGTTGCTAAGCGGCTCGTACGAGATGAGCAGTTGATTGAATTATCTGCTAAAGAGTATTCTCTGTTGGAGTATCTGGCGCTACGAGCTGGTCAAGTGGTATCACGCACAGATATCTGGAATCATCTCTACGACTTTTCAGACGAATCCCATAGC
This sequence comes from Pirellula sp., assembly GCA_043757575.1. Classification (GTDB taxonomy): domain Bacteria; phylum Planctomycetota; class Planctomycetia; order Pirellulales; family Pirellulaceae; genus JBKCUI01. The sequence continues at coordinate 2,749 of JAYVPE010000289.1, read as the reverse complement.
AATGTTGTCGACGTTTATGTTGGTTATCTGAGACGTAAATTGGAATCCGAAGGTAACGCTCGCATCATTTACACACGGCGAGGCCTTGGCTATGTCCTAGAGGCCCAAGCATGAGTAAGTCACTTAGATGGCGCGTTCTGGTAGGCGCAACGCTGGTCATATTTGTTGCATTGGTTGTCGCCAGCGAGACTGGAAACGTCATGTTCCGAGACGGACTGATCCGTCAACTCGATGAACGACTAACACTAGCTGCCCATGGATTGACTCCATCGTTCGAAGATGATGGTTCGGCTGTTCGCTTTGAATGGGAAGGAGCAGAAGTCGGGCCTCAAATTATTTTTCGTGCATGGGATGCATCAGGTGAAATTCTAGCGGAGTCGAGCGGCAGGTTGACAACATTGAATCGCGAGGTTTCCAAACTTGTGATATCCGAAAGCACAACTGAGACACTGAAGCTAAGCGATGGATCAGCAGCCCGTGCAATGCTGCTGAGGTTCACGCCAAAATTGGACGTCCAAGCAGAGTCGTTATCGACAAGCGAATCGTCGCCAAGTCGAACGTTGAAGGCCGTGACTCTCGAGGTTGCAGCATCGTTGACTGAAGTGGAAAGCCTCCTTGCACTTGCGAAGAAGCGTATGGCATTTGTGATTGGATCAGCGTTGTTGCTGTCTACTGCAGTCCTTTGGCCGATCACTAGCATTATGCTTCGACCAGTTAACGCGATCGCCGATAGAATAGGCTCCTTGGCTGTTTCTGACTTGAGTAGTCGCATCGATACGACCAACTGCCCAACGGAATTGCAGACCATTCCGATTCGACTTAACGAGATGTTAGAACGATTGGAAAAATCCTTTGAACGAGAGCGCGCGATTACCGCTAACGTCGCGCATGAGTTGCGAACACCGATAGCAGGATTGAGAGCGACGATTGAACTTGCGGAAGCAAAATCACGAAGCATCGAATACTACCAGCGCACGTTGAGCGACTGTCGTCAAATGGGTAGCGAGCTTGAAACCCTGGTTGAGCGAATACTTCTATTGGCTCGGCTGGATGCTGGAAAGGTAACGATCCATCGCAGTCCGATCGAATTAAAACCGTTCTTAATGTCCAGTTGGGAATCATGTTCGCAAGCGTCACGTCGCGAATCATCATCGGTCAGTTGGCAAGTTCCAAATGGAATTTTCTTCGCGAGCGATCCGACACTATTGTCACTGGTATTCAAAAATCTATTTTCCAATGCTTTGTCTCATGGCTTGTCCAACCATTCAATCGATATCGAATGCGAGAAGGATGTAAAGTCGCTCCAGGTTCATATTACAAATTGCTGCCACGAGCTGGACGAGAGTGAGCTTCCACGGTTCAAGGAGCGTTTTTATCAACGGGATCTCAGCCGATGCCAGACCGGAAATCACTCTGGACTTGGTCTCTCACTTTGTGAAGATATTTTGAAACTGCTTAACGGCCGACTCGAGCTTGAATTATGGCAAAAAGATCGCTTTCGAGCATCCGTTCTTCTTTCCATGAGTTGTTTCTAGTGTTGATCGCTCGTGTATCAAGTCCATGCTGTTAATAATGATCCATGAATACAAACAACGCTGCGGCAGTAAAAGCACAGGCTCAGTTTGAAGACGCCAGTTCGTTGCACAGGCAAGGCAGGCTGAAAGAGGCACAGTCAATTTATGAAGCTATTCTTAAGCTTGACCCCAGGCAATTTGACGCACTGCATTTGCTCGGAGTTGTCGCAGCACAGTTGGAAAAATACCAACTTGCTGCTGACTTGATTGCCAAAGCAATAGCCATCAACCCCAATCAGTCTGATTTTTACTCAAACCGCGGCCTTGCGCTACAAAAACTCAATCAACTGGATGCTGCGATTGCCAGTTATGACTGTGCAATTAAGATCACGCCGGACTACGCTGAAGCCTATTACAACCGAGGCACTGCGTTACAAGAGCTCAAACAACTGGACGCTGCCGTTGCCAGTTACGACCATGCTATCACCCTTAAGCCAGACTACGCTAAAGCTTACTCCAATCGTGGCCTTGCCTTACAAAAGCTGCAGCAACTGGACGCAGCAGTCGCCAGCTACGACCGAGCAATCACGATTAATCCGGACTACGCTGAAGCCTACTCCAACCGAGGCCTTGCATTACAAGAACTCAAACAACTGGACGCTGCCATTGCCAGTTATGATCGGGCAATCACGATTAAGCCAGACTTCGCTGAAGCCTATTACAACCGTGGTATTGCGTTAAAGGAACTCAAGCGTCTGGAGGCTGCTATTGCAAATTACGACCGGGCAATCACTCTCAAGCCTGACTACGCCGAGGCCTACTACAACCGTGGTAATGCGTTTCGAGAACTTAAGCAACTGGATGCGGCAGTCGCCAGTTATGACCGTGCTATTACATTCAAGTCGAATGACGCGGAAGCGTATTGGAATAAAGGATTAGCGTTACTTTTAGGCGGTGATTTTGAACGTGGATTGCCGTTGTATGAGTGGCGTTGGAAAAAGGGAGACAGCGAAAAACGCCAGTACAGATCCACGCAGCCGCTTTGGTTGGGTAACGAATCGCTAGAAGGCAAATCGATACTAGTGCATTGTGAGCAAGGATTGGGCGACACCATTCAGTTTTGCCGCTATGTCTCTCAGTTATGTGAAGCAGGAGCAAGCGTAATTTTTGCTCCACAAAAAGCACTTCGTGGATTGATGAAAAACCTCGGCTCGGATGTGTTAATCGTCGACGCA
>JAYVPE010000288.1:0-6127 GCA_043757575.1 Pirellula sp. | reverse complement strand
TCACGATGTTGAAGGCATTATCTACCGCGGGAGAACTAATTCCTCGACCGGTATTCGGATCGAAACGATATAGAATGTTACTTAAATATCTTGCACCGATTCCGCCTTGACGGTTCGCGACCAGGAATCCGGTTTCGCCACCTTGGAAATCCGCAAAGGTCAGGGCTTCAACATCAACTCCTACGTTTTCTACGGTCAACACAACGGATACAGTAGGAGGTGTTCCAGCGGTAACCGTTGTAACGAGTCGATTGGTCACGACTCCAAAGTTTCCTGCAACTGAGGTCGCACCCGTGCCTGAATCGACCACAATGTAGTCTGCGTTTGCGTCTCCAATTCCTGTTTCAAGACTACGGAAACTGCGGATATCGCCGTTAGGCCGAATTGCAATATCGCGTAAATCCTCAGCATTGCTACCGACGAAATTGGATGCGACACCGGTGAACGAATTTCCTATGAAGACTTCAGATTGCAGGCCTGCGTCCCTGTTCAGATAAAGTGGCACATTGCCAAGCGTGTACTCAACCCGCGAAGATTGCGGAAGGAAAGTAGGCGTGATTGGCGATTGTGCAGCCGCGCCACGTCGGTCATTGCCAACGCGATCCTCAACAATGTAGCGACCGCTGTTTACCGGCTGAATACGGACACCCGAATCGTCCTGGGCACCAGTTCGATTGAGCCGATTAGCGATAACCGATGGCACTTGCGTACGATTGGTTAGCGCGAGGAAATAGCGGCCTGCTGGCAATTCGACTGAGCCAATAAACGGATCCAACGAACCAGTAGTTCCACGCCCCAGGTCGGTATTGTCGGCGCCCCGCGCAGAGGTCGCACGGTCATCAAGTATGTTGCTGTTCTCCCCAAACTGGACAAGTCGCCCCGTGGAATCGAATAGGTACATCGACATGTCGGCCCGTCCGATACCGTCGGCATAGTCGACGTCGAATACCGTTGACAAATACTTGGCCAAGGGGCTAATCAGCGATTGATAATTGATCGAAAAAGCAAACCAATCGACATCCGTACCACTGCTCAGTGTCCCTGACACCGAGATGGCTTGGCGGTCGGTTTGAACGATGTTCCCTAACTCTTGTGCATTGGCGAATACATCGTTGTTGGTAATCTGCACTTCGGATGTTTCGCCGACCAACGGCGAATGTCTTGGAACACCCGACAACGTGATTCCATTCGCAGAGAAGCGAATGTCAGCAAAGCTAATCGACGAGCCAGGTAGCTCTTGCGCTTCGCTCAACCGAATTTGCAACTGGTACGAACCGCGAGACAAGCCTTTGCCGACTGACGCTGGATCGCTCAACGCCGGTGTGCCCACCGCTTGCCCAGGGGTCTGATTGCTGCTGCGGACGCGAACGTGATACAACGTTGCTTGATTGGCTTGCCCTGGCAGCAAGACTCTCATTCCGGCGTCTTTTGGGTTGGTGCCGTAATCGTCGCGTGCTTCACCCAAAGATGTCTTTGGTACCTGAATTAAAGAACCCTTGCGCAATGGGTTGACGCTATTTCCAGACAGGCTTGAGTACAATGGATGGGTCAGTGGCTGTGTTTCCTCGAGATACGAATCATCCGACAAGGCTAAGATCGTGCCGTCTGCGGAAATCAATTCGACAACCGTATCCAAACCAGAAGTGGTTCGGTCGATATCGAGCCAAACCTCCGTTCTTCCATTTGCGGTAAAACTATAAACGTCGACATCCGATGGCTTGTTGAGTACCCCTTGTATCTCGAACCCCAATCGTGCATTCTCATCACCGCTCGTAGCCAGCTTCGCAAGCTGACCCAAATTTTGCGAGGAAGAGGGTGTGTCATTGGCCGACGGGGCGCTTGCCCGTGCCGACTCTCGTTCCGAAACCACACCCACGTTGCGATCATTCGAATAAGTCTGTGCGGCAACACCCAGCCACGCGCCAGGCGTTGCAACTTGTTGAATTGCTTGCGGAACCAACTCCAAGAAACTGGTGATTCTCGCTGTGGTCGCGTTAGGATCAACACGCCATGCAAATGCAGTCGTAACGTCCGCAAGCCCGTTTACAGCACCCAGTATCGGGTCTATTCGGGGCGGTATATTTGTTAAATTGATGTTGCCGGGTAACGTGTATGTAGTGCCGGTTGACCTAATCGTACTGTCCAATAACGGGTATGAGTCTGCAGCCCAACCGGTATAAGTCGCATTCTGAAGATCTACGCCTTGCTGATATACGCCCCCGTGCGAAAACCCAAATCGTTCTGTATTGTCAATGGTATACGCACGGAAATCCGGCTGACCCGGTGTTCCAGTAACGTAGAGAAAGTCATCGGTTGGGGATTGTATATCCTCGTCGAGGTAGTTGACAAAGTCGATCGCACCGAGAGGCTGCGTGCTATCAAGAATTAGCGTGTTGAACAGTTTCGAAATGCCGTTGTCGAAGCGTGACTCAATTCGCCATCGAACGGGTACCCCGTTATTTCCAGCAAAGGTTCCTTCACTTACGACCAAGTCGGGTGAAACCAACGTGGGTTGAAGTGTTATGGTTGTGCTACTTAGGTCGAATCCATTACCCAATGCTCCGATATCGATGAAATTGGTGAATGCAAAAATTACATCATTGTTCACGAATTTCTGAGAAGTTCCTTGGGCTGTGATTCCGGCCCCGGAAAAAAAGGATGCATTACCGCCAGCAGTCGGCCGGAACGAAAAGAAGCCAGGCGTGTTCACATCTACGTCGTCGTCGATCAGCGTTCCTCGGTCGACTTCAGGACCGGTCGGTAATCTTACAACTCCCGTCGAAACATCATTGTTGTCTGTATCGAATGCAGCACGTCCGTCGATTCCGAAACCAGCGCCGACGCTATCATCGGCCAGAGACGTCAAAATAACAGGGAAATTCGGTTGACCAACAATTTGAATACTCCCGCCAATTCGAGAACCGATATCCAGCGGTGTTCCTGTTGCGTTCAATCCGGCGAGCGAGGCTCCTCCTCCAAACTTGACAACCAGACTTTCGGATGGAGCACTCTTAAGCCGTAATCCACCATACGTATAAAAATTGTCCGACGTAATTACATTTTGAACAACGTGAACAATATCGGTGTCGTCCCAAACACTTTGCGTTGTCAAAGGTTGGCCACGAACAACCATACCGTTGATAGCGTTTCGAGATAGCCTATTCCCATCGATGAGCGGACCTTGATTTTCTGAATAATCAAGCGTGCGACCAAGCAAATCCGATTGTCGCCCCGGATCGTTCACCAGATCAGGCCCTAACGAATTGACATCAATACTAATGGCCGCTGCGTTATTGTCACTGATGCGATTATTAATCACGACAGGTTGTGAGCCGCGAACAAAGAGAGCTGCAGCTGAATTAGTTCCTCGGCCCACTCGTGTTGCAGAAGTAGAACTCTCGTTACCGGCAGCATTGTTTTCTAATCGAGAATTGGTCATGCGGAAATCCGCTTGATGTACTTCGATCGCATTGAAAGATGCAAATCCACCTTCCAGGCGTGTTGTACCGCCAGCGTAAGATAGGCGATTGTAGTCTAACGAAGCAGAACCTCCGTGTCCTACAAAAATACCGCCCCAATCACCAGCCGAAGCTGTTCGGGTGCCGCGTGTATTTGCAGTGTCAAAGGTTCCGCCAAATCCGTAGCGGTTATCATTGAGACTGGTTATCACAATTGGTAACGACGCAGTTCCCTCAGCGATCAGCGTACCGCCGTCGATAAGCTCAATTCGCGAGCCTCGCAACTTCAGAATGGCACCCGCATCAATCACCAGACCGCCATCCAATCGAGAACGCACTTTGATGTTGAGTGGAATTAACTCGCCCCCTGTGAGCGTTCCATTATCGACGTACGTAGTTGCAACGGCGTTGAGTTCCGTAACCAGTCGATAAGCTCCGGCCCCAGTTGCATCGCTTCGATACAATCGCCTAGCCACATAGGGCAATCCAGTACTAATCGGCGGTAAATTGGCTAGAAAAATGGAGCTGTTGGCTAAAACGGCGAGAGACGATGTTGGAATCGATGCCAAACTTTCGTTACCGGCAGCGTCGACGTAAACCAAACGGTAGTTGTAAGTACCCGCTGCAAGCGATCCACCTGCTGCAACCGATAGAGTTACCAATATTGTAGGTGGAGACGCCGTATCGATGATTCCTCCACCCGGCTTGCCAGCGATGACCAGATTTTCACCGATAACATACGGGATGTCTATGTCATTGAATCGAGCCGTCACTGTTACAGTTTCTAACGCTTCCGCAACCCCCGTGCGCGTTTTGACAAACAAACCGTTGATCGTATTATTGATGACTCGATTCCCATGGATATCAGGCCCAACCCGATCGTAATCCGGAATAAAGAAACCATTTGCTTGCGAACGAGGATCAAGGAAGTCATCCTCTTTGAAACTATTGGGCGTTGCGGCTAATGCTGCATCCGAGCTGCGAGTAATCAAGTTGTTGATAATCGATGGACGCGAATCCACCATATGAATCGGTGTAATGATTTGTGAAACACCATCCACCACTACTTGTCCGCCACCAAACCGAATGTCCGAATGGATCACCGAGTTCAGAAACAATCCATTTCGTTCTTTGTCGGTCCGTGTTTCATCGCTACCGTCGATTCGATTCCTAAAATCAATCCCACCCCAATCGCCAGGAGCAGCAGCCGGAGGAGTGCGATCAGGATTGACTCCAATTCCAACAGTGTCATTAATCGACGTAACGATTACTTTGGTATCCGGTATTCCCAGCAATTGGAGTGTCCCACCACTACGGTCAACACTTACCGTCGAACTGCCTGCGCTGATGCGAGCACGCCCCATCTTTATGATTGCCCCGGCATCGATCATTACCGTTACGTTCTTCGGGACGTCGAAAGTGGACCCGTCAGCCAAGGCTATACCGAAGCGATTGAAACCAATCTCGTAGGCTCGATTTGCCGTATTGCCTAGAATTCGCACCGTTACTGCGCGATTTCCAGTTGCATCATTCCTTGTTACATTGCCAGCGTCCTGCAGTGCTACCGCAATCGTACTGTAAGGACGCGATAGAGTTCCGTTACCATTGGCAGCCGCAGTCTTGTCCACCCAAACTGTGTACGCAGATGTGTCTGGAGTTCCGACAATGACAGTTGCTCGGTCGGGTCTCGATGGTACAAACCAATAATTAAACACGCCGCCAGGCCGACCATCACCGTCCCCATCCAACGGCGTTGGCGATCCATTCACGTCAACCAAAGTAGACGGAGCCGGTGGTCGATAATCGATTCGCAGTTGGTACTTGCCTTCCGATTTGCCGCCCAAACCAGAGTCGTCGATCCGTGGATTGTAAGATGTGTTGCCCTTGGCACTTACTCCTATGACGTATTCGCCACCTCGAACAAAATCGAGAGTGATGCGAGGGTCCTTACTAAAATAGTCCTCGTTTGCAGCAATCTCCGTCCAATTAGGAACAGATACCGTTCCGTCGTTGCGAAACAGACGCAATGACGCGTCGAGCAAGCTCGAATTCGACTGACGTTCTGCGGCAATTTGCAACTGCAAACGCCCGCCCTGCGAGGGTACCGAGAATCGGTAAAGGTCAATGTCCTTGCCCTCAGGTCTCAAAACGAATTGACCATGAACAATATCTGCATTGCCAGGGAAAACCTGTTCGATGGTTGGATCAGTAATCGGCGCATTGTTCTGAACAGTCGCCTGCGGAAACTCATCAGCACTTCCCAATCCGAGCAATACGCCAATCCCGCGCATGAACGAACGGAAGAGCTCCGAACCAAACAAGTTATCATCAGCCGCGTTGTAATCTTGGCTGTCGATGATCACCGCAGACTGAGCAGCATTGGACAAGAGCGGCCCAGCGGCAAAGGTCAGCCCGCCAGGTCGGTTGGCTTCAACGGTCGTCAGCGAAGTCAGAGCATTGACCGCTTGCATGTCTCCAACGGCAATCGTAAAGCCGAGGTTATCGCTTTCGGTAAATCGAACGCCAAGATACCGCTCGTAAAGCGACATGACTTGACGAACCATATTTTTTTGCGCGTCCGTTATGGTATTCAACTGAACGCTTCGATTGGCCGTTCCAAGCTCCGACGCAAAGTTGTAACTGACGATCGCAATGCCATCTGTATCAAC
>JAYVPE010000287.1:0-6128 GCA_043757575.1 Pirellula sp. | reverse complement strand
ATAAAATCAACTGCCTAAATCTACGAAGTCCTGGTATGGAGTTTGCCACAGAAATGGTGGTAGTCGCTACACAAGCTCGCATCCGAGTTGCTGAAATTCCGATAACATTGCGGCCCGATGCGCGAGGTCGATCGCCACATTTGCGAAGCATTCGCGATGGCCTGCGACACCTAAAGCTGATGTTACGGCTTCGGATGACGAGGTGTGTTTTTAAGGAGTGAGAAGAAAGGATGGGTCATGGATTGCTACTGCTGAATAGCTGACGAGTTTTTTGTTCGAGGGTTTGTTTAGTTTTTAGTAAGATTTAGGCATAAGGATATAAACATGCTACAGCATGAGCGATTAAAAACCTTTGGTAACATGACGGTAGCCCGAAAGGACTTTAACCTTGCGCGACAAAATCATTTCGACAACGGTATCTCTGCATTTCAACAACTGTATCTCGGCAGTCTTCGCGATGCCAGAAACTTGGAGGTGCCGCAATGAGCCAGCGAATTGAAACCAACCCTTCGCCGACCGTCTGTACCGCGACTGACGAGTCACAGCACGCACCGCACTTGAATGCAGTCGCAGATGCCAATCAGCAACCTTCGTATCAGCCGCAACGTGTTAGCATGGCGAACATCTCGCATTGGGGGCTAATAGCCTTCCTCCTTGCGATATCAACATGGGGGTTAGCTTGGCGGACAGTTCAAGAAGACGAATATGAGACAACGGTGCGACTTTCCCCAGCCATAGTCAGTCTGGTACAGGACCCATCGAATCTAAATCGATCGGCCGGAATATTGAAGTTGAGGAACCAACTCGGAGGAGAAGTTCAAAATTTGAAGATCCATGCGGGGTGTAAATGCACCATTTTGGATGAGCCGCCAAAATCAATCGCTAACGGAACTGAGGCCGAAATCAAGGTCAAGGTCGAAGACTCTCAAGCAGCAAAGCAATTAGTGCTACTCGATTTCGAGTTATTGCGCAAGAATGCTTCGATTCCGGTTTCAGAGGTCATTACTTTGGTAAGCAATTTAACGACAAATAACACGAAAGGTGAACAATGAAACAGGTTTCCGTGTGTTTTTTCCTTTGGCTCCTTTCGTTCTCAGTAAATGCAATTGCTTCGGACGAAATCGCTGTAAAATTTTGGTCGCAAGTCGTTGGAAATGCAGTTACGCCAGTCGATGGTCATTTCATCGTCGATATTAAAAGGACATCTGGTGCGCTAGATGAACCTAAGGTAATGCGTACTACCATCGAATATTGGGTGCGCGGAAGCGACACTCGTTTTGATGTGAACGATCAAGCAGGCAGGGATATCCACTCTCAAGTGGTTTTGAAAAACAGGGGAGAAAAGGTTCTCGATAACTTCGACCTAACCAACGATCGAGTTGTCGTAGGGCAGTCAGCGCAGGGTAGTAAGTTGGCGGAGAATGCGCGTTCGTCATGGCTATATTTTCAAACGCTTCTAGGCCGTTTTCCGTTTCCTCCTTTAGCTTTGTACGAAGAGTCGTTTGAGGAGTTCAGCGGATTGAGTGACGCAGGTTCTGTTGAGAGTACGCTTAAAGGCGATTCTCGCCTATTGACATTTTTGTTCAGTAACGGGCGGAGCTTGAAATACATATTTCAGGATTCAGGGTTGAATCCGCAAGTCGTGGAAGTGCTAAACAAAGAAGGTGGAGTAGTGACTCGCCTTACGACGGAATGGAGGTTGTTTTCTTCTACGGGGAGTCGACCAGTCGCGCACTCAGGAGTGCTTGAGTCGATGAACGCTGAAGGTGCTGTTTCGGGGCAATACGAATGGAACCATGTGCTCGTGGAAGATATTCCGGTCGCATCTGACCCGTTCACGTGGGATGCTATGTCGGTTGCCGCTGGGAAGAAGCGAATCATAACAGATGCTGACGGACTGGATTTAAATGGAGGCTACTGGGACGGCAAAGCGTTCTCTGAAACGCCCTTGACGATAAGTAGTGTTCCGCCATTTAGAAAGCTCGTCGTGTGGTTAAGCGTAATTGGTTTGGGTATAGGTTTAGTGTTGTTTGTTTTAAAACTTGTTTTTCACTCAAAGGGGTTGATGAAATGAAGCGTTATAAGTTTTCTATAGCTGTTTTCGCAGTTGCGTTAACTAGTTTGTTCTCAGGGATCGCAATTAGGTGTGTCGGATTTGATGGAGGCGCAATCCCATGTACCGGCCAAAAGGTCAAGCCGTGCGCTAATGCAGTAAATGCTACAGAAGCATGCACTTGGTATTCTGCAAACAACTGCCAGGGCGAGATTATTGATGCTCCCTACACAACCGAACTAACGCCAGGGGAGCCCGGAAACAACATGAAAGAGAGCTATAACTTTGCCGTTTGCGCATACCGATATGAATGTACAGAAGGTCCTTCGTTCCAGGCTTGCGTAAAGGGTGCGCTGAGAGGACGTACATTTGGGAAACAGATGTATAACGGGGGCACTTGCCAGCAATAATTGCGAAATTCCACAGCCGGTAGCTCCGCCGATGCCGGTTACATTTTAGTATATACTCATTCCCTGTTGCTTCGTCGTTGTGATGTTTGAGTTTTCATTACAACACGGAGGATATTATGGGAGACTGGACTGGACTGTGAATGGACGCCACGGGGTCAAGGTCACTACTGTCGAGCAAGTGATTCACAGATAGTTTTGATTGGATGCTTCTCGGCAACAGATGCTTTCACCATTTCGAAAGCTAGTCGTGTGGTCAAGCATAATTAGATTGGATTTGTTTGTTCGAAACTTAGTTTTCACTCAAAGGGATCGACGAAATGAAGCTACTTTTAAATGAACGGCTTTGTAAAGGTGTTTTTGTGTTCGCTTTTGCCAGTTTAATGGCAGGTTCTGCAATAAAGTCTATTGCTGACGGAGGCCGACCACCATGCAGCGGAAAAACGGACAAGCCGTGCGGTGCCGCAGTGAACGCCAGTAACGGATGTGTTAAATTAGTCAGCGGGTGCCAGGGCGAGGTTTTAGAGGGTCCTTACACATCCGATCTAACCGACGGGTTGCCCGAAAACAACATGGAATATACCTCCTTCTACAGAGTTTGCCTTTATCGGTTCGAATGTATAGACGGTATATTGTCTGGTTGCAGGAGGGGTCAATCAACAGGTGCCTCCATGGTGAAAGAGGTGAAGGTTGGGGGGGATTGCCAATTACCAGTGCCAGCACAATAGGCTTTTATTTGTCAAAAGAATTCTTTCAAAAATGGCGATGGATTACAGCCATGCTTGGTCTTCATGTATGGCTGTTAGTGCATGGATGCTTTAAGAATTTTCCTAATAGAGATGAGATCGGCCATTTGCCAGCTAGCGTTTCTTATTGGAAGTTCGGACGATTTGATTTGTATGAGGTCAATCCTCCCATTACTCAGCTGTTTGCCGGGTTGCCCGCTGCGGTAGACGGATGTAGCTTTGATTGGTCGCTTTTCGACGAAAGCCGAGGAGTACGGCCAGAATTCAAAATAGGTATCCAGCAACTCCGTAAAGCGAAGGTACAGTTTGCTAAGGAGTTCGTGTGGCCCAGGATCTTTTGTATTCCATTTTCGATAATGGGGGCTCTCGTTCTAATCAATTGGATGAGGGCGGTTCTTCCCAGCGTGTCGTGTAATGTGATTTGTGCGTACTGGTGTTTTTGCCCAAATATTTTAGCTTATGCACCAACAATCATCCCCGATGTCGGCTCCGTATCTCTCGGGTTATTGACTGCTTATTGCTTCTCGATCTACGTGAACAGGTCTTCGAATACCAACGCAGCGATATGTGGTTTTTCATTTGGTTTAGCGTTGCTATCAAAGTTGACTTGGTTATCCGGGTTTGTCTCTTTTCCGACTGCAGTGTTTTATTGTCTCTGGCTTCGAAAAGGCATTGCGTCAAGGGCTATCCCACTTCGATTTGCCGACCTTGCAGTCTGCTTTTTTATAGCGATTGTGGTGCTCAATGCAGGATACTTATTTGAGGGTAGTCTCACGCGTCTAGGAGACTACGAGTTCGTAAGTCATGCTTTGGGAGGCGCAGATGCATCGCTCCACATGCCTAACAATCGTTTCGTGGGCTCGCTGCTTTCGTCTGTTCCAGTACCCTTGCCGAAAAATTTTCTCGAGGGGGTTGATTTCTTGAAATATGAGGTTGAGACCAAATACTGGTCGTTTCTGATGGGGGAGTGGCGAAAGGGAAGTTGGCCCTACTACTACTTGATGACCACTCTATTTAAGACACCTTTACCACTTTTATTTGCTGCCGGAATTGGCGTATGTCTGGTATTGCGGTTCGAGAACACGGAGTTCCGCTCAGCCATGATTATTCTTGGCTTTCCTACACTTCTTTGCTTTCTCTCTGTTAGTCTTCAGGGCGGCTTTAATCATCATCACCGTTACGTTTTGATGATCTACCCGTTTATCTTCGCGCTGGCAGCCTACGTGGCGTCGCCGGTAGGGGTGAATTTGCTGCGGTTTCGCTTTCCATTTCTAGGACCTAAGAAGCTGAGCATCGCCGTGCCGCTGACGATCATTCTTGTTACATTGAGTGCGGCCTCTTCGCTACGGGTGCATCCGTACTACACGAGCTATTTCAATACGCTTGCGGGCGGACCAGATAACGGCTGGCGGCTCTTGGGCCATTCCAATATCGATTGGGGGCAGGATATTCTCGAAGTCGAAAAATGGTTGAACGAACATCCAGACCGTAGACCGTTGGTGATGGACCTGGATTACTTTGATTTGGACGGCGAATTGTTCGATGTGACAACCAGCGATCCAATGCAGTTACCCAAAGATGCGTCGATTGATGGAGTTCGCAAGTCGATCAACGAGACTCAATGGTGGATCATCAGCGTTAAGAAGCTGTATAACCATCCGGGACATGATGGACTCGAATACTTACAACAGATTGCACCGTTGGAAAAGATTGCTTATGCCTACCACGTTTATCGCATCGATCCACTTCCTATTCGACCTCTGGATGGAAACTAAACGGAAAGCCGAGGAACATGAACCGACCCTACTTGCGTTTCAAACTTCAGAAAGCGTTCACGCTTGTTGAACTTCTTGTCGTCATTTCAATTATCGGTGTACTTGTTGGGCTATTGCTACCAGCAGTTCAAGCGGCACGCGAAGCTGCTCGGAGGTTTCAATGCCTTAATAACTTGAAGCAAATCGGGTTAGGACTGACCAACTACGAATCAACCTTTCGATCGTTACCCGCGGCATCGCTTCGGCCACCTGGACTGCAGGATAACGGACGGGATATTCCACGTGTTAACTGGGCGATTTCGATTCTTCCAAACATGGAACAATCGAATGTGTACGCGACCTTTGACAGCCGCGTGTCGATCAATCTCGCTGTAAACGAACGCTTGCGTACCGCACGTATCAATACGTATCTGTGCCCATCCGACCCGAGTAGCGATGTCGAATTTGAACCGCTGCTCGGAAGCCGCTACGCACGTGGAAACTACGCTGCCAATTATGGAACTGCTTCCTGGGGAATCCAGTTCTGGCGTGAAACTCGTTATCGAGGTGTGATGGGTCAAAACACTTGGATGAAATTGGCTCAAATCACAGATGGTCTTTCCAATACCATTGCGGTGGGTGAGGTATTAGCTCATCCCAATCGAACGGATAACCGAGGCGTATGGGCGTTCCACGCGCCTGGTGCATCCACGATTGGACTAGATTGCGACGTCAAGTGCCAAGGGATCAACGGTGATCTCACTCGGGAGTGGACTCCGTACTGCGCCGCGGTCGATACTCGGTTTCCGTGTTCAGCGTAGAATATTGCGATGAGCAATGCCGGTCCGCGAAGTATGCATTCCACAGGTGCAAACTTTGGTCGATGCGATGGCTCGACCGGTTTTTTTAGCGACAATACTGATATTCAAGTATTAGTTGCTTTGTTTACGAGCGAAGCGTCGGATGTCAGTTCGACGGTGGAATAGTCGCAGTGCGTTAGCACCTTGTTTATGCCGAAAATGGCCGGTCTTTGACGCGATCCGGCATATCCAGCATCTTGTTCCTACTCTGGTTGAAAAAGGTGATGTTGAAAATATTTCCAATTCTTTGCAAAATTAACTTGCAGCGATGTTTAATTATGCTCTGTTGCAGGAAGTTGATCGGGGCT
>JAYVPE010000286.1:0-6131 GCA_043757575.1 Pirellula sp. | reverse complement strand
GACCGACCTCCATTCGTTACCCCAAGTCCACGGCGCAGACTTTTGAAAGAACGGCTCAACCTATCGAACTTGGCAAGTCCGAGATTATTCATTGGGGTAGCGACGGCGCGATTATCGCATGCGGTGCAATGCTACAACAAGCCATGGCTGCGGCTGAATTGCTCAAGAAAGACGGAATCGACATTGCCATAATCAACGTTCGCTTTATCAAGCCTCTTGACATGACGATGCTGACTCAAGTTTTTGAAGAAAGTCGATTTGTTGTAACTGTGGAAGAGGGCGCACTTATGGGCGGGTTCGGCTCAGCGGTTCTTGAAGCAGCTTGTGCAAACGGGTGGGACACACGCATGCTCAAGACGCTTGGAATCCCAGATCGATTCATCGAGCATGGTGACCGCAACGAGTTGTTGAGTGAACTGGGTCTAGATCCAGCCGGAATCGCCAAGACCTGTAAAATGCTAAATGAAAAGTACTCCATTGCAGAACCTGCGGGAGTTTAGCTGGTGAACTGTGTTGCTTCTTGGGAATGGATACGAGATGGCAGATCACGACCTCGCGTGGTTGTATTGGCTGCCCCGAATCGACCTCGAGTCGAGCAGGAGCTCAAGAGTATTCTCCAAATCATCGAACGGCACGCAGAAATCGTAGCAGTCGATAAGAGTTTTTCGTACGCGTTTGAAAGTTGCGAATCGGACCTCGTTGTCGTACTAGGGGGTGACGGTTCCATTCTGCAGTCGGCTCGCCAGATGTGCCACCGACAGCGTCCTGTTCTCGGCGTCAATCTCGGCAAACTGGGGTTTCTTGCTGCCATTTCACCGAGTCGATTCGTCGACATATGGCCAGAAGTTTGCGAAGGCAGATTCTCAGTTACCAATCACTTGATGTTACAGTGCCAAGTCTATCAAGGAGACATGGAACTTCATTCGATCATCGGACTCAACGAAGCTTCGGTGCTCGGCGGCCCGCCCTATACGATGATGTATATTGACCTGTACATCGACTCAGTGCTGGCCACCACGTATGCATGCGATGGCCTCATCATCAGCACACCTATCGGTTCGACAGCCCATAATCTTTCGGCAGGTGGTCCTATTTTGCGCCGCAATCTTCAAGCCTTTGTGATCAGCCCCATCAGCCCACACACACTGACGATGAGGCCGGTTGTTGACACGGCGGATCGAATATTCGATCTTATAATAAGAGTGGACCATCCGACGGCAAGCGTTGTAGTGGATGGCCGCGTTGTGTGTCATTTTGGCCGCGATCTTCGAGTTCGCATTTCACGAGCCAGCGATACATTTCAATTGATAAGTGTTCCTGGACACGACGACTATCAGGCTCTTAGGGAGAAACTAGGCTGGAGCGGCCGGCCGCGATTAACCTAAACCCCGGGCGTCGAAGCAGAGCTTCTAGGACCTCGTTCCCAAGCTCCAGCTTGGGAACGAGGTCAAAAGAAGGTATGTGTGTCTGCTCAATTTCATTGCGTCCATCGAACGGCTGCCTCCCCTACTCGCTTGCCTAACGCAACCGCTGTTAGACGATCACCAGGGCCGATGTTTGGTTGATCCATATTGGATTGAGCCATCGCGCCGCTGTAGCTCGCCAAACGATTTGTCTTTTCTGGCGTGGCTCCTTCGGCCAGGATCCCTGGGCCGACCCAGATCATGCTGTGCTGCATGCAATTGATTATCAAGCCCGATAGGGTATTGAGCTTGTCTCCAGACAGACCTTGCGAGTGGGTGAAGCCAGCTCCAATTTTGTCTTTCCAGCCTTGCTGATACCAGATGCCACCACAAGCGTCGATAAACGTTTTGAATTGCGCTGCGTAGCCGCCCATGTAGGTTGGTGTTCCAAAGACGATAGCATCGGATGCATTGAGCGCATTAATAATTGCTTCATTCTTCCAACGTCCATTTTCGATATCTTCACCTACGATGCGTAGAAGGGTTACCTCTATACCAGCTACTGACTTGGCACCCTCTGCGACTGCTTCTGCGACTTGTTGTGTATGCCCAGTGGCCGAAAAATAAACGATTGATAGGGATGTCATACTTGTAGGTTTCCTGTTGAAATTGCAATTAAACGGTTTGAAGTATAGCTTTTTCCAAATTGGAAATCGGTATTGGATTTATCGACAGCGGCTTCAAGGCTCTGCATCGTGGAAAAAGCGTACAATGCTAGCCTGGATTATTCACAAACCGTTACGCATCGGATTACGAAGAGCAGTCTGCATTTGAACTGTTTTTCACAATGTCCATCGCAGCAGTACTTTACAACGAAAACTCGATAGACCATGAATAATCCGGGCTAGTGACTTGGATGATAACGAGAAAACGCAAATCAAGCCTTACGGCCATTGATTTTTCGTCTTAAAATAGTCCGCTACTTGCTTCAATAGTGGATCGATAGTCTCAGCCTGAATTTGATGGGGAGGTGACCAGTCGATCCATTCGAAGCCCTCATGCTCTGTCAATAGGATCGGCTGGTCGCGTTCTAGGAGCCCCAAATAGATAGTTAGCTCCTTGAGCTGTTTCTCGCCCCCGTTTTTCTTGGTTGCGACCCAGTATCGGTTTTCAAAGACAAAGTTCGGGTCAAGCCAAACGTCGGAAGATTGCAGTCCGGTTTCTTCGTTAAGTTCGCGCAACGCCGCTTGTCGTTTCGTTTCACCTGGATCCAAATGACCCTTAGGTAGATCGCATCGTGTACTGTGCTTCATAAGCAAAAATTGAAGCAGTTTTTGCTTTCGAAAAAGCAAAAAACCGCTTGAAAATAGTTCGGGTTCCATGACTAATACTGTGCCAAGATAGGATTGAGATTAAAACTCCAAAAGAATGGTTGATTATCACAAATGAAGATATACACGAAAACTGGAGACGCGGGGACAACTGGATTGTTTGGTGGCCCACGGGTGCCAAAAGACGATCCACGGATATGCGCCTATGGATCGGTAGATGAACTGAATGCGGTCATTGGGATTTCTCGCGCGACCTCCTTGGGGGAAAAACTGGACGGCATACTGGGTTCAGTGCAGCATCATCTATTTTCGATGGGGGCCGAATTAGCCACGCCGAATCCTGAGGAGCATGGACTCAAATGGGCGGGCCTCCCACATGTTGAGCAGATGGAGCGATGGATAGACGAATTGGATATCAGCCTCAAACCGCTCCGTAATTTTATTTTGCCAGGTGGCAGTACCCAAGCGGCTCACCTTCATCTGGCACGCACCGTTTGCCGCCGAACCGAGCGAGAAATAGTCAGCTTTTCTCGCGACCGAAGTGTTAGCGACGCATCGCATATCGTGGTATTCTTGAACCGACTGAGTGACTTGTTGTTTGTGATGGCTCGATTTGCCAATCACCAAGTCGGGGTGGTCGACGTCAATTGGGAAAGCCCAAGGAAATAAAGGATTTTCAAGGATGGCAACTCAAATCGCGGTAATCGACTTCGAAACGGCGAACAGCCGTTCTAGTTCTGCCTGCCAATTAGGAGTAGTACGCTTAGAGGATTGGCGAATCATTGAGGAAAAAGAATGGTTGATTCGGCCTCAACGGTTGTATTTCTCTCCGCAATGCGTGCGAGTGCATGGCATTACCGCGCGAGACTGTTTGACTAGCCCCGAGTGGGATCGCGTTTGGAATGAACTGCATCCGCTGATCGATGGCTGTGTTATTATTGCGCACAACGTGAGCTTCGACGCGGCGGTATTGCAAGGCACTTGTCAGCTATATGACATTGCCGTACCTCAGTTTGATTTGCAATGCACTCGACTGATCGCAAAACGAACTTGGCCCGGCCAGTCTGGCTATGGGCTGGCTGCAATCGCGGAACGACTTTTGATCCCGTTCCGCCACCACAACGCACTGGAAGATGCTCGCGCATGCGCGCAAATAGCAATTGCGGCCGCGAGTCAATCGAACGCGAAAAACCTAGAATGTCTAGAGGAGATACTAGGCTTAACGCGTGGTCGCATTTGGGTGGACCAAATTCGTCAACCTAGAACGGACAGCCAATCCGAATATTAACGCAGCGACAGTTGTTGGCTTGCATTCCATCCGGACTAGCAATAGCCCGCGGTGACTGGTAGCGTGGACGGCAGCTCGGCGAAGTCTGGCCGCTCGCTCCGCGATCGGAAATTCCGAGGTTCGACGATCGCGGAGCGATCGGCCACAATAACTAAATCGCTAGAAGCAATCGGCTTGGTGCTTCGAGGTAGGCAATGATGTCGTTTAAAAATCTGGCAGCAGTGGCACCATCGACCGATCGATGGTCGTATGCCAAACTTAGTGGCATCATCAACCGCGGCTTGATCGAGTCGTCGGCCATAACAATGGGCATCTTTCGAGATCGGCCTACCAACAAGATCGCCACTTCAGGAACGTTGACAATCGGCGTCGAGTACGTTCCACCAATCGCACCGAGATTGCTGATCGTAAACGTACCGCCCCTAAGGTCACTGACTGTATAATTGTTGTTTCGAACACGCGACGACAGATCTGACAATGCATACGCGATATCGGGAATCGACATTTTGTCAGCGTTTTTGAGAGTTGGCACGACCAATCCCTTTTCGCCATCCACTGCGATTCCAATATTGACGTAATCCCTGTAGATAATCTGTTCATTTTCCATGTCGATGGTTGCGTTGAGGGCCGGATGGTGCTTCAACGCAGTCGCAATCGCTTTGATCAGAAAAGGCATTGATGTCAGCTTAATGCCGCGAGACGCATAGTCCTCTTTGCTGGCTTGGCGGATGGCTTCGAGTTCAGTGATATCCGCATCATCGAAGTTTACGACACGAGGAACGGTTGACCAAGACTTGTGCATTTGAGCTGCAATCGTCTTGCGGATTTTAGTCATCCGATCGACACGGATCGGACCGTAATCATCGTTGGCAACCGTTCCGGGCAATGCTGCCCCTTTCGCGATTGTCACTGGCTTGGATACGGGCGCTTCGTTCGTGATGGTTGCGATATTGCTTGTCGGCGAAGTAACTTGTGCCGTACTTCGCACGTTTTGATTTGAATGGCGTACCACCGCGAGTATGTCATCGCGAGTGATTCGGCCACCGTCGCCTGTACCAGAAACGCTAACAAGATCGATACCCACCTCGCGTGCAAAACGTCGAATGGCAGGACCAGCGGGTATGACGTCGTCGCTGAAAGGGTTTCCTGCATCGGATAGCGTTGGCTGAATGGCTTCAACCGGTGCAACCGGCGCGGGCGGAACAACGATTGGCGCCTTTGGTTTAATCGGTGCTGACTGGGCGGTTGCTGACTGGGCGGTTGCTGCCGGAACAGGTGCTGCCGGGGCGGTTGGTTGAGGTGCCTGAGTCGGTTCGACACTTGGAGTCACGGGAGCTGGCTTGGCTGCATCAGGTGCTTTGGGCTCAACGGGTGTGACTGCTCCTTCCGTTTCAATGGACGCGAGCACCATACCGACAGTTACTGTTTGGCCTTCCTTAATCGCAAGGCTCAGGATCTTTCCGGCAAATGGGCTAGGGACCGATACCGTCGCTTTGTCAGTTTCCATTTCGACGAGCGATTGGTCTTTCTGGATCACATCACCCACCGCGACTAAAATCTCGAGGACATCACCCGATTCGATGCCTTCACCAAGGGACGGAAGTTTGATTTCTGTTGGCATTACTTTATATGTTGGGAGCAAGGGGTAAGTTGAAGGTGTTTTTAATGCTTGGGATGGGAACAATCTCCCGTCCCACACGCCCTAGCGGGCGGCTCAATATTCTCGCGCTTGGGGCGTGCAAATCATTATGCGAACAAGGGGTTTTGTTTTTCGGAATCAAAATCGAGATCCCGGATCGCCTTGGCGACTTCGGCGGCGGGAATAACACCCTGTTTGCTCAAACGATACAAAGCTGCAATCGTAATGGAGACCGCATCGACTTCGAAATGTCGTCGCAATTCCTGTCTCGTTTCGCTTCGCCCAAGTCCATCGGTTCCCAGGACGTAATAATCTGTGGTCATGTAGGGCAAAAGTTGCTCGGCGACCGCGCGGACATTATCACTAGCGGATATGATCGGCCCTTTGACGCCTGACAGGACGTTCTCGACGTAGCTCTTGCGAGGTGGTTGGTCGGGATGGAGCATGTTCCATCGTTCGCAGGTTTGTGC